>DATEJC010000146.1:0-11045 GCA_035278345.1 Bradyrhizobium sp.
TGGCCGGGCCGGTGGCGTCTGCGACCACGCTGCGCTGGAAGCGAGCAGCGCGATTGTGCTCGCAACAATAAGACCTGTCGCAATACGCATGTTGTTTTCCCTGAAGTTTTCCCTGCTCCCTGAACCGGCCCGCTGGACCCGTCCGGGTCAATTCCCGCCCCGTCAGATGATACCCTAGTTGGAGCGGCCCCGCCAACGCAACGACGTCGAGGACACACTCACCGATTTGTCGTCGGACCGGTTCATCACGGGAACTTGTGAGACCGCCGCGTGCGGATCGGCCGGGTGTGTCTATCCGTCTTGGCGGCGGGTTCGGTGCGCAGGTCGGAGATATATCCCCTCGCGACTCAGGCCGGAACTTCAGGTCATGTCTTCGGCCTAAACGTGAATTCGCCGATCAAGCTGTCCCAAACCTCGGGCCGCTGCACGCCGTTTGTGGAGGTCACCACGTCCTGGCGAACCCTCGTCATGAGGGTCCGTAGTTCGACGCCGGATTCCTGCAGGCGCGCGAGGAGGGCCTGGGTGAAGGGGCTGTTGCGCCCGTTGCCGTCATTGGCGGTCTTGTTTGCCTGCGTAGCGAATGCCACCAGCGTCCCATCCGGTTCAACGCGCGCCATCCCGCGCGTGAAGGCTGCTGACCTCGTTTTCGGCAAGGTACTCGCAAGCTGTTGAACGGCCTGGTTGTCGCGGCAGGCATCCACGATCAGAATTCGAATGCGGCCGGCGGTCTGCAGATCGCCAATGACATCCTGAAGGTTGAACAACCTGCGAAGATCCGTTTCATCGGTAAGCTTGGCGTCAATGGGGGTGAGGTAGTTGACGCCCTGATGCTGGATCCCGTGCCCGGCAAAGTAGACGAGAGCGGCGTCAGCCGTCCTCGCCTTGCGCCCGAAATCCTGCAGCACGTCTTCCATGGCCGTTCGGTTGAGGTCGGTACCCAGGATCACCTCAAAGCCGAGGTTGCGCAGAACGCTCGCCAGATCGTTGGCGTCGTTGCGGGGATTCGGCAGTGACTGGAAATTCGCATAGCGGGAATTGCCGATGACGAGCGCCAGTCGCCGCTCTGCCGGTACCGCGACATCGCCAATCGCCGCCACATTCGGCCGTGAGGTGTTTGTTGCAGTCTCGGCGGCACCGGGATGCGCGCCATGCGGCAGCGTGGTGACGATCTTCGAGGTCTCCTGCGACGGGTTCACACGCGGTCCGGCTTCGGAAACGATCAGGTTGTCGTAGCTGGGAATGGTCTGGACACGCTCCCGTGCCTTCATCTCCACGACCTTGTAGTTGGCAGCTTTCAAGCGCTTGAGGAGTTCGGGGAGCGCTTCCGCAGTGGGCTTGTTGAAATCATGCATCAGGATGATGCCCTTGCCGGTCTTCTCCAGCTTGCGCATCACGTTGTCGACTATCTTCGGCGGAGAGCGATCCTTGAAATCGAACGAGTCGATGTCGGTGGAGACTATCGCCACATTGCGTTGGCCGAGGTAGCTTACCATTTCCGGCGGGTGCTGCAGAGCGGGGAAGCGGAAGAACGGTTCCGGCGCAATGCCGTCGAGCGCCCATTTCGCGGCGCTGAAACCTCGCTCGATTTCGTCCTTGCGTTGCTGCTCGGTCAGGTTCTTGTTGCTTAGCGTGACGTGCGACCAGGTGTGCCCGCCGATCGTGTGCCCCGCCGAATAGACCTGCTTCAGTATTTCCGGGTAGTAGGTCGCGTGCTTGCCGATGATGAAGAAGATGCCGGTGGTGCATTCATCGGCGAGTGCCTTCAGCACCGCGGGCGTGTTGTTGGACCATGGGCCGTCGTCGAAGGTCAGCACGACCTCGCGGTCGCGAAGAAAGTCGTGCTGCTTGAAGTGCTCGAAGCCAAAACCGGGACCGCCGGTCGTGTCGATCTGGACCGTACGCGCCACTCCGAGGGCCTGCGGATTTGTGCAAGTTGCGCGGGTGGGCGCAGTGGGCAGCGATTGGGACCAGGATGTGCCTTGCGCGACAAACAGCAGTGCAACCGCAATTTGAAGGACCCTTGGCGTAAAACTTGGCCTGCCGCCATCAGTCGCCTGCCTGCGACGCAACATTCCCATTTCTCCCTCAGCCATTTCCCGCCGCGGGAACATAACCCAGTTGCATCTGCGTCGCCAACGCCGCCCGTGCTGGGAAGGCCTCCAATTGATTTGCCGGTCGACGGGTTGATTCGGCCTCTACGAAGCAGCCAGCGCCCGGGCGATCGCGGTCTTAACCCGCGTATCGGTCGGATCGACGCTCTCCGCAAAAACCTCCGAAATATATCCCTCGCGGCCAACGAGGTATTTGTGGAAGTTCCAGCGAGGAACTTCCTTGGGCCGCGCCTCGGCCGCCCATTTGTAGAACGGGTGTGCGTTGGGTCCCTTCACGGCCACCTTGGCCGCGATCGGGAAGGTGACGCCGTAATGGTGCTGTGCCGTCTCGGCGATCTCCTTTGCGCCGCCCGGCTCCTGTCCGCCGAAATCGTTTGACGGCACGCCGATGATGACAAGGCCGCGGTCGCGAAACTCCTTCCACAATTGCTGCAAGCCCGCATATTGCGGGGTGTAGCCGCACAGCGAAGCGGTGTTGACGATCAGGAGCGGCCGTCCGGTGAACTCGGCGAGCTTGATGTCGGCGCCCGACAGCGCGGGAAACGAGAAGGCGTAAGCCGAGACCTTGCTCATATTCGCCTGCGCCCGCGCGGTGCGCGAGCAGGAGGGTTCGGCAGCTACGACCAAAGCTGCCGCAATGAATGTCCTGCGGTTGATCATGGCCACCCCCTGAAAGTGTTTTGCGATCCAAGCATACCCGGTGGCGCGCTTCCCGGCCTTCAACAAGCCGTTATGACTTCGCCGGACACCAGGGCAGGGCGAGCAGCGGCATGTAGTGGCTGTTCCACTCGCAGATCGACTGCGGACCGGTGCGCTTGAAGGCGTATTTCACCGGCTCGGCCTGGCCGATGGCGAGATGAAGGGCGAACAGGGCCATTGCCGTCGCATAGGTCCATCTGGCGAGCCGCAGGTCGGTCAGGCGATCGAGCAGGATCGCGCCGGACAGGATGATCATGGGATCGGTGAAGATGAAATATTCCGACTTCAGACCGCGCCGCACGCCCAGCGTGTCAATGCCGATGGCGGCCGCAAGCAGCGTCAGCGCCTGTAGCGCGGCGCGCCGCTCGCCGCGCCGCCATGCCATGACGATGCCGGGCACGATCAGCCAGGTCAGGAAGACGGTCGGGCGCGCCGAGGAATGCAGCACGAACGTGTAGCGGGCGAGCACCGAGCCGATGCCTTCGACGAGCAGGCCGAGGATGCCGGCAATTCCCGGACCGCTCGCGACATCGCTGGTCATAGGGTCGGCGAAGGTCAGCATCTTTTCCAGCGGATTGACGATCGCGATCACGTTGCGATGGTCGTATTCGAGATAGAGCAGCAGCAGCGTGAGCGCGGCGCCGGCTATCATCGCGAACATCGAGGCGAGCGTCTCCGTTACGCTGATCCGCCAGATCGCGGCATAGGCAATCATGCAGCCACCGATCAGCAGCATCAGCGCCAGCTGATAGACGCCGTAGCGTCCCATCAGCAGCGGGCGGAATTGCGCGGCGTCGATCAGCGCGCGATCGAAGCCCACGGCGATCAGGGGCCAGGCCACTCCTGCAGCAATGCCAGCGATGACGGCGGTAGCGGCGGTGATGAGCCAGGCAGCCGGACTACCGCGCCAGAATGCGACGCTTGCGCTTTTCTCGCTGCCGAATGGCAGGATGACGAACGGCAGCACGCCGATCAAAAGGATTGCCTGCACCTTGTTCTCAAGGCCCAGCATGCACAGCACGGCGGCGAGCCCCAGCCCAAGCGGGCGGGTAAGGCTGGCGCGCCGCCCCGCGATGACGAGGATCATCAGCGCGAAGATCACCGGCAGTGCCGAAATCAGCTCGCTGCGCAGGATGCGCGAATGCACTGCGATGCCGCCGGAAAACGCAAATGCCAGCGTCGCCAGCAGCGCCACGCGCCGGTCGCGCACAATGGCGCGCATCAGGGTCGCAAAAGCAAGCACGCTTCCTGCCGCGATCAGGAATGCCAGGATACGTCCGGCGCGCACCGCATGCGTCATCGCCGTATCGAACGCCGCGACATCGGACGCCGACGGCATCGACGACAGCGACCACGCATCGAGCATGCCGAGCCCGTGCAGCAGCTTGAACCAGTATTTGACGGTGAGGATGGTGAGGTAAGCGGTGTGGTCGAAGAAGTGCTGCGGCTTGCCTTCGTTCATGGCGAGCGCGTTGTAGATCACCATGAAATCCATGTCGGCGTTGCGCCAGTAGATCACGGCGTAACCGAACAGGAAGAACGACAGGGCCATGCCGGCGATGATGGCCACAAGCCCCCGGCGCCAGCCGAGGAAGGTCAGCCGGTCGAACGCATCACGGCGCGACGGCGCCGCGGCAATGGGAGGGGAGAGCTCATCCATGGCGGCGGTTTAGCACAGAAGCGAACGCCGCCCAGACGCGGCCTAGCGCAGGCGGACGATGAAATCGGTACCTTCGCCGGTTTCGCCCTGGTTGATGCCCTGATCGGACACCAGGATCGAGGCGCCTGACGTGATCGCCTCGGCGATCTTCGCCATGACTTCCGGCGGGATGGTGATGCGGTCCAGCGCCTCGGTCGGGCTGTTGGCGGTTGGCGCGGGCGTCGGCTTGGTCGCCGGAGCCGCCGCTGCGCCCTTGCGGCGCCGCGTTGCGTGCTCTTCCACGTCGTTCTTCGGCGCGTAGCGCGCGGTGATCGGCAGCGACACCACCGACCAGCGCAAGAGGTTCGGATCGGCCTTGTCGACTTCGGCGGTGAACACATGCGTGCCGAGCAGCTTCTCGTCGGCCGCTATGGTCACGGGCACGTCAAACACCGGCTTGAAATTCTGCCGGACATAGAGCTTGCCGTCCTTGCGGCTGATGAACACCGCAAGCTGGCCTTCGCGCTTCAATTCGGGCTTGGGCTTTTCCAGCCCAGGCAAGCGCGAGGCATCCTTCTTTGCCGGCCCATCGGTGACGGCCTTCTCTGGCGCCTTCTCCGCTTCCTTGGGTTCATTGGCCTTGACCGTTTCGCTCTTCGGCGCATCGACCTTGGCAGGCTCCGTCTTGACCTCAGCCTTCTCGACGGGCTTGTCCTCGGTACTTGCGCTGACGGAGGCCGGGCTGGACTTGACCTCGCCGGTCACGATCCCGGCAGGCCTGGCTTCCTTCGACTTGTCATCGGACGCCGTTGCGGCTTCTGCCTTGCTCGCGGTCGCGGCCTCGCCGGAGGCAGCCGCCGGCGTGGCGTCCGACATGGTCACCGCCGCATTGATCGGCGCCATCCCGCCAGCATCCGCCGTGTGCGTGCGCGCATGGCCGACGGTCGAGCGCAGTTCGAGCTTCGCATCGTCCGTGTCGGTAGCCTTGCCAATTTCACGCGCAGCGTCTGCACCTTTGTCGGATTTGACGCCCAGCGGCGCTTCGACCTGCGGCGCCTCTTCGGCGACCGGCTGCGGCACGACCTTCTGCGTGACCAGCAACGGGTGCGCGAACGGCGCCGGCTTCATCTCGCCCGGCGTCACCAGGACGCGCGCGCCCATCCTGGTCCAGCTCCACATCTTGATGGCGAACGCCTCCGGCATGCGAATGCAGCCATGCGAGGCCGGATAACCCGGCAGCACACCCTGATGGATCGCGACACCCGACCAGGTGATGCGTTGCATGTAGGGCATCGGCGCGCCGCTGTAGATGTTGGAGTGATGCATCCTGTGCTTCTGGATGATGCTGAACACACCCATCGGCGTCGGATGACTCCTTGTGCCGGTCGAGACCGGTCCTTCAGCGAACAGCCCGTTGGAATCGTAGACGCGGATCTTCTGCTGATCGATCGAGATGGAGATGACGAGCGGCCCCTGCGGCTTGGCGCCGGTTTCCTTCGCAGCGGCCTTGGTCTTCTTGTCGATCGCGTTGCGCTTGGCCTTCGGGCGGCGCGGCTGCAGTGGCGGCGCCGGGCGATAGTAACCGGGATCGAAATCGTTCCAGTAGTAGAGCGCAGCTTCAGCCTCGGAGACGCCCGCGACGGCGCCCGCCGCGGTCAAAATCACGGCAACGCCGGCAGTGGAAATCCGATGTCTGCTCACGCGTGTATTCCTTGGAATCCCGATCGTACTATTGAAGTTTGTTGTCGCAGAGGCGAAATATGTTCACCAGCGTAAGGCTTCTAATTGCTGCGGTTTTCGTTCCAAGCGTAGCAAAAAAGCCTCACATTCTGTTAAACGCTACCGGTAGCCCGCGACCATCGACCTTCCGATGCGGCATTGCAGCACTACATAGGCTGCAAGCGTCACCATCGGAGCGTTTCATGCCAGTCCAAGCCGTCAGCCAATGTGACAACCTGCGGAAAGGGAGGCGCTGGCTTGCGGCGGCCTTCGCTTTGGTGCTGGCTGCGTTTTCGGCGCTGGCATTGGCCGCCCCGGCACAGGCCGCGGACGAGCCGGACCTGATCTTCCGCCGCTCCACCGTGTTCAAGCTGCTCAGCCCCAATGACAAGCTCGCGACCTATGGCGTTGACGACCCCGAGGTCGAGGGCGTGGCCTGCCATTTCACGGTGCCGGAGAAGGGCGGCTTCAAGGGGTGGCTGGGCCTCGCCGAGGAGGTCTCGGACATCTCGCTCGCCTGCCGCCAGATCGGCCCGATCCGCTTCAAGAACAAGCTGGAGCAGGGTGAAGACATGTTCCGCAAACGCCGCTCGCTGTTCTTCAAGAAAATGCAGATCGTCCGCGGCTGCGACGCCAAGCGCAATGTGCTGGTGTACATGGTCTATTCGGACCGCCTGATCGAAGGCTCGCCGAAAAATTCCACCTCCTCGGTGCCGATCATGCCCTGGGGGGCCGCCGACGCCGCGGTGCAGAAATGTGGTGAGTTCATCCAGTAGGTTAGGGCCGAACGCGAAGATCCAGCTTTAGCGGCGCTGCGGCGCCGGGCGGACCAGCGGTTCGTGACGGACCTTGGGGTCGCGGCAGCCCACGAGGTGCAGCAGCTGCTGCGGCGAGGATACATTGCCGTGGTAGCTGAAGCTGCCTTGCTGCGACATGGCCCCGCAATTGGCTGAAAGCCCTGCCTGCATTTGTTTGCTGCCCGCGCCGGAAGAGCCGCTACCCTGCATTTGCTCAACAATCGGCTTGCCAGTCTTGCGCGGGGTGTCACTGCCAACATCGTTGTTGCCATTGCCCACGACGGCGATCCCTGTGCTGATGAAGAGGTGTTGTTGACGAACAGGACGTAACGCGCCAACTGCCCACAAAGTTGCACGCCATTCATTAGGTCGTCCGGGAATCGAACCGGGTTCAGCGCTGTCCACAGCAACCCACAGGTGGCTCGGCCATTGACCGAGCGCGTTCGGCCAATGGCCGATGATGCAAATGTCATAATCCAAGTCAGCTGAAATCATTGGATTTTTCGTCGCCATGTTTCTTCGCAACCGCGGCGACGAAACAAATCTTCGACCTCATGAAACCATTTTTCCGTTGCGGTGCAGATATCCGGAAACAGCCTTTCGTTATCAATCTGCCCAACCAAACGGCGGCGATCGCCGGACCCGGAGAGACAGTTCGATGCGGACCTTCAGCTTCATCCTGGCCTTTGCCTTCGTGCTGGCTGGACCTTCGATGGCAGGATCGCCGGACAGTTTGCCGGCCGCGGGCACTTTCGCCTATAACGGCGCGCCCGTGAATTCCGCCTCCCTCGTGCTTGCAGCGATCAAGTAAAGTCCAAGGCCACCATGCTCCTCCGTACCTGCACCGCCGCGATCGCAACGTCCCTCCTTCTCATCGGCTCGGCTCAGGCGCAGATGCGCTCGCAGCCAAAGCTCCCCGATCCGCGCGGTGAATTCGTCCGGCAGTGCGCGCCCCACATGGTAGGCCGCTGGGCACATCCGGAATCGGTGTGCGGCTGCCTGCACGACTATGCTGCCGCCACCGTCGAGGACAGCGACCTGCGCGAGGCGCTGCTGCGCGGCATCAGCGAGACCGGCGTTCCGACCATCGAAACCCACTGGGTGCCGCCCGCGAAGCAGTCGCAGATCGCCGCGACCTTCACCCAGATTGCAAAGCCCACGCTGCAATGCATGTTCGAGCCGGCGCTGCCGGCCAGCTCCGGCGGCTAGTCCGCTCGACACTTCCATAATCCCTGCTACCGTTGTTCCCGGCGCCGCATGAACGCGGCTGAGTCCGGGAGAGACGCATGGGGCGGTCAATGGCTCTCGCGCCAGTTCTGGCGCTGTTCGTTTCAATTTCCGCACAGGCCGCTCCCGACGAGGAACTGCTGGGAAAATCCGCGGGCTATCCGATCGGCACGCGCACCACCTGGTTTTTTGGCGAGCATGTCCGCGTCGGCTCGTTCAGCCATCTCGACGAGATCTTGCCGCATTACACGCTGAAGCAATCGGCGACGCCGCGGCCGCTGCCGAAGGCGGCGAATGCGCCTGTCATCACCTATCGCCTCGAGGACAAGGATTATTCGCTCGATGACTTCCTCGACCATCAGCGCGTCACCGGATTGCTGCTGATCAAGGACGGCCAGGTTCTCGCCGAGCGCTATCAGTACGGCCGCACCGCGCAAAACCGTTTCGTGTCGCATTCGATGGCGAAGTCGATCGTCAGCCTGGCCGTTGGCATTGCGCTTGCCGAGAAGAAGATCGCCTCGCTCGACGACACCGTCGCCAAATACGTGCCGCAGCTTGTCGGCAATGCCTATGGCGAGACGACGATCCGCAACACGCTGCGCATGGCGTCCGGTGTTGCCTTCAGCGAAGTGTATGACGGGAACGACGACATCACGCGCTTCGTTCGCGTCCGGGCGGTGTACGACACCATCATGGCGCTGCGCGAATTCAACACCCGTGAGGCGGAGCAGGGCGCCAGGTTTCACTACGCCTCCAGCGAGACCGTAGTGCTGACGCTGGTGCTGCGCGCCGTGACCGGGATGACGCTGAGCGAATATCTGACGCCGCGGCTGTGGCAACCGATGGGCGCGGAAGCGGACGCGACCTGGATCAAGACGGCGGACGGCACCGAAGAGGGCATGGGCAGCTTCAACGCGACCCTGCGCGACTATGCCCGCCTAGGCCTTCTCCTTGCCAATGACGGCGCGGTCGGCGAAAGACAGATCGTGCCGAAGGATTATCTGCTTGATGCGACCGACTGGCACCGGCAGCCGGAAGCGTTCGGTCCGCGAAAGGCGACGCCGTACTTCGGCTACGGCTATCAGTTCTGGCTGTTCCCGAGCGAGAAGCGCCGCTTCGCGCTGCTCGGCGTCTACGGCCAGTCGATCTTCGTCGATCCCGCGCTGAAGCTCGTGATGGTGGTCACGGCGGCGGCGAAGAGCGCCAGTGTCGGCAAGGAATCCTTCGGGCGCGAACGCGATGCCTTGTGGCGCGGCGTCGTCGCGAAATACGGCAGCTGGTAGCAGCTCCTTCAGCGCGTCTTCGGCCCCAGCCGCGGCACGCATTTGCGGGTGCGCAGTACGCCCGATGTCGTCATCTGCGCGCCCTGGATTTCCTTGATCTGGCCGGCTGGGCAGGAGCCGTCGTCCACCATCACGCGTTGGCCGAGCCGGAGCTCTACGATGTCCCGCTCGCGCGAGACGATCGTCTGCTGCGCCCACGCCTCTGTGCACAGGGCAAGGCCGCCAAGCAGCACAGCAAGGATGCGTGACGTGGTCATGCTCACTTGTTCTGGATCTTCAGGCCGTCGGGCCCGACATGGATCTGCAATCCCTCCGGCTGCTTCCTGGCCTGGTAGAGATTGAAGCCCAGCACCGCCACGGCGACCACAAGCACGCCGATGATCAAATAGAGCACGTTCTTGTTGTCCGATAGCTTGTCCGCCATCCCGCTCCTCCGCAGCTGGTGCGACGAATTGTATGGGCACGTCTGTGATTCTGAAAGGCGGCCCGGCCTCCACAGCATCGGGGTAAATGTGCTTTGATCCTCCGACAGTTCCGCCGTGGAGGAAAGAAAAGCCCAATGAAGGCAGATACCCAACAGCGAATCCTCGATGCCGTCGACGTCGGCTTTGACGCGCAGGTTGCGACCACGGCCGACTTCGTCGCCATCCCCTCGACCCGCGGCGCGGAGGGGCCCTGCCAGGACATGATCGGCGATCTGCTGCGTCAGCGTGGCTATGAGGTCGACGACTGGCATCTCGATCTTGACGATCTCAGGGATCTGCGCGGCTATGGCCCGATCGCGCATGATTTCTCCAGAGCGCGCAGCGTCGTCGGAACCTACCGCCCCTCCACCAGCGCCGGAAAATCGCTGATCCTGCAGGGCCACTGCGACGTGGTGCCGGCAGGCCCGCTCGACATGTGGGAGACGCCGCCTTTCTCGCCGGTCGTCAAGAATGGCCGGATGTATGGCCGCGGCGCCTGCGACATGAAGTCGGGCACCATCGGCGCGCTCTATGCGCTCGACGCCATCAAGGCGGCGGGCCTCAAGCCGACCGCGCGGATTCATTTCCAGAGCGTGATCGAGGAAGAGAGCACTGGCGTCGGCGCTCTCTCGACCCTGCAGCGCGGTTATCGCGCTGATGCCTGCTTCATCCCGGAGCCGACCGGCGGCAAGATGGTGCGCTCGCAAGTCGGCGTGATCTGGTTTCGCCTGCGCGTGCGTGGCATTCCCGTGCATGTGGCGCATGCAGGCTCCGGCTCGAACGCGATCATGGCGGCTTATCATCTGATCCACGCGCTGCAGAAGCTCGAGGTCGAATGGAACGAGCGCGCCAAGGCCGATCGCCATTTCAAGACGCTGGTGCACCCGATCAACTTCAATCCCGGCATCATCAAGGGCGGCGACTGGGCCTCCAGCGTGCCCGCCTGGTGCGACGTCGATTGCCGTATCGCCGTGCTGCCGGGCTGGTCGGTCGCCGAGTGCCAGAAAGAGATCCTGGCCTGCGTCTCCGCCGCCTCGCGCGATCACCGCTTCCTCTCCAACAATCCGCCTGACGTCGAGTGGTCCGGCTTCCTGTCGGAAGGCTAT
>DATEJC010000147.1:0-3637 GCA_035278345.1 Bradyrhizobium sp.
GTTGGCCGTGGTGCCCGACGTGGTGCAGAGGATGGCGCAATCCTCGCCCTTGGTCGCGTCCACCAGTCTGTCGTAGAGGCCGGGCTCGCGCGCGGCGCGCTCGCGGCCGAGCTTGGCAAGCTTGCCGGCTTCCATCAGGCGTGGATCGTCATATTTGCGCATGCCGCGCGGGTCGGAATAGACAATGTGCTTCAGATGCGGCACGCGGTCGGCGAGGTTGAGCAGCTTGTCGACCTGCTCCTCGTCCTCGGCGAAGACGAGGCGCGCCTCGCCGTAAGAGAGGAGATAGGCAGCTTCCTCGTCGAGCACGTCGCGATAGAGCCCGAGGCTCATCGCGCCGATGGCGTGGCTGGCAACTTCAGCGGCGACCCAGTCCGGGCGATTGTCGCCGATGATGCCGATGACGTCACCGCGGCCAAGGCCGAGCTCCACCATGCCGAGGGCGAAATCGCGGACGCGGTCCTGGTAGTCATTCCAGGTGAAGACGCGCCACAGCCCGAGATCCTTTTCGCGCAGCGCGATTTCCTTGCCGTACTCCCTGGCGTTGAGGCGCAGCAGCTTTGGGTAGGTGTCAGCCTGCGCTACGCGACCTGCATAATCCATCATGCCGCGCACTCCCCGGCAGCCGGCTTGTCGTCGGGATCGACAAGCACTTCGTCTTCCTCGCCGAGATAGGCGCGCTTGACGTGCGGGTCGGCGAGCACGGTGGCCGGGTCGCCCTCGGCGATCTTGCGGCCGAAATCCAGCACCGTGACGCGGTGGGAAATGTCCATCACCACGCCCATGTCGTGCTCGATCATCACGACCGTCATGCCGAACTCTTCGTTGAGGTCGACGATGTAGCGGGCCATGTCCTCCTTCTCTTCGAAGTTCATGCCGGCCATCGGCTCGTCGAGCAGGATCAGCTGCGGCTCCAGCGCCATGGCGCGGGCAAGCTCGACGCGCTTGCGCAGGCCGTAGGGAAGGATGCCGGCGGTCGCCTTGCGCACCGACTGCAGATCGAGGAAGTCGATGATCTCTTCCACCTTGTGGCGGTGCTCGAGTTCCTCGCGCCGCGCGCCGGTCAGCCAGTAGAGCGAGCCCGTGATGAAGTTGTTCTTCAACAGGTGATGCCGGCCGACCATGATGTTGTCGAGCACGCTCATGTGGTGGAACAGGGCGAGGTTCTGGAAGGTGCGGCCGATGCCGAGCGAGGCGCGGGCGTTCGGGTTAAGGCCGGTGATATCCTTGCCGCGGTAGAACAGCTGACCCTCGGTCGGCCTGTAGCGGCCGGAAATGCAATTGACGATCGAGGTCTTGCCGGCGCCGTTCGGGCCGATGATGGAGAACAGCTCGCCTTCCTTCACGCCGAAGGAGACCTCGGTCAGCGCGCGGACGCCCCCGAAGCGGAGCGACACCCCGCGCACTTCCAACGTATGAGACACTCATTCCCTCCGGATATGGCGCCTGTGCCGGCGCTCTTTATCTTCGGTTTCTCGTTGCGGCATCGACCTTACATCGGTGGTCCACCTCAGGCCATCCGACTATGGAGGCCGGCCTTGGCCGGCCCTCATGCGTGGTAACGCCGCACCCCGCGTGCGCGCCATCGGCAGCATTTCGGCGAGGTGGCCCTGCATAGGGCAATGCGATAGTTTGAAATGTCTTTTGCCCGACAATTGATCGGGGAAATTTCGCCGCAGGATAGCTTCTGTTGCAGTGCAACAAGCGGCCCGGCGGAACCGGATGGATTTGCGCGACGGTCGATGCGTTCATGATTGCTGCCGATTATCTCAAGCGCATCGCGGCCTGGTCGCGCGAACTGAACGAGCGGGAGATCGAGGTCGCCCGCGCCGGCATCGTGGAGAAATCCTACTCCGCCAACGAGCATATTTTCATGCGCGGCGACGCCTTCGACTATTGGACCGGCATCGTCGCGGGTCTCGCCCGGATGGGGACGGTGTCGAGCGGCGGCAAGGCCGCGAGTTTTGCCGGCCTCACCGCCGGCGCCTGGTTCGGCGAGGGCTCGGTGCTGAAGAGCGAGCCGCGGCGCTACGACGTGGTGGCGCTGCGCGATACGCGGCTGGCGCTGATGGACCGCACGACGTTCTTCTGGCTGTTCGAGAACAGCGTCGGCTTCAACCGTTTCCTGGTCCGCCAGCTCAACGAGCGGCTCGGCCAGTTCATCGGTGCGCTGGAGATCGACCGCACGCTGGATGCGACCGGCCGCGTCGCCCGCTCGATCGCCTCGCTGTTCAACCCGATTCTCTATCCCGACATGACGCGGCATCTGGAAATCACCCAGGAGGAGATCGGTGCGCTGTCGGGCCTGTCGCGGCAGAATGCCAATCAGTGTCTGAAGCGGCTGGAGAAGGAGGGCCTGCTCCGGCTGGAATATGGCGGGGTGACCATCGTCGACCTTGAAAAGCTCCGCCTTTACGGCGAGTAATCTTAACTGCCGGAAATCGCCGCAAACACCTGATTTTCAATCGACTTTCGCATTAGACTTGAGCCGGCGCGGATGCTAAGGCCTGCGCCGCGCAGGGGGCTTCCGGCGCACCCGACAGTTGGGGCTTAATGGTCCCTTGGGCCTGCCCGGCAGGCCCCTGGAGAGAGAATGACGGCTCAAAATCCAAAGCGCGTGGCACTGATCACCGGCGTCACCGGACAGGACGGCGCGTATCTCGCCGAGTACCTGCTCGGGCTCGGCTACACCGTACACGGAATCAAGCGGCGCTCATCCTCCTTCAACACCGCGCGTGTCGACCATCTCTACCAGGACCCCCACACCGGCAACGTGCCGTTCCTGCTGCATTACGGCGACATGACCGACTCCACCAACCTGATCCGGCTGATGCAGCAGATCAGGCCGACCGAGATCTACAATCTCGCCGCGCAGAGCCATGTCGGCGTCAGCTTCGAGAGCCCGGAATATACGGCCAATGCCGACGGCATCGGCGTGCTGCGCCTGCTGGAAGCCATCCGCATCCTCGGCATGGAGAAGGAGACGCGCTTCTACCAGGCCTCGACGTCGGAACTATATGGCCTGGTGCAGGAAGTGCCGCAGAAGGAGAGCACGCCGTTCTATCCGCGCTCGCCTTACGGCGTGGCAAAGCTCTACGGCTACTGGATCACGGTGAACTACCGCGAAGCCTATGGCATGTTTGCCAGCAACGGCATCCTGTTCAACCATGAGAGCCCGATCCGCGGCGAGACGTTCGTGACGCGCAAGATCACCCGCGGCGTGGCGCGCATCGAGATGGGCCTCGAACAGACGCTCTATCTCGGCAATCTCGGGGCCAAGCGCGACTGGGGCCATGCCCGCGACTATGTCGAGGGCATGCACAAGATCCTGCAGGCGGACGCACCCGACGATTTCGTGCTGGCGACCGGCGAGACGCATTCGGTGCGCGAGCTGGTCGAGCTTTCCTTTGCGGAAGTCGGCCGCACCATCGAATGGCGCGGCAAGGGCAAGGATGAGACCGGCATCGACATCAAGTCCGGCAAGACGGTGGTGCGCATCGATCCCGTCTACTTCCGGCCGACCGAGGTCGATCTTTTGATCGGCGATGCCAGCAAGGCGCGGGAAAAACTCGGCTGGAAGCCGAAGACGACGTTCAAGGAGCTGGTCAAGGAAATGATGGCCGGCGATCTCGCGATC
>DATEJC010000148.1:0-11562 GCA_035278345.1 Bradyrhizobium sp.
CCAGGACCACACGACTTCGCCGTACGCTGCGGCGTTTTCGTCCGGTGTGAGAACACCTGACGCCGCAGCGTCCATCGCAACCCGCGCCCCGTTTCGTGACGACCGCGAAGCGTCCCTCATGGCGGCACGGGCTGGGCGGAATGTAGTTCCGATTTGCGGAAGTGTCAAGAGATAATTTTGTAATTCCGAAAGTCGCCCCGAATCCATAGCCACGGCAGAGAGTTGCTTCAAAAGGATGGAGTGGCCACCCTTCAAGACAATTGCGGCCTGCGGTTATGGATTCCGGGCCTGTCCCCTCGGCGCATCCCGGAATGACGAGGCGAGGGAATGGCTTCGGGAAATTCTACCCCGCCAGCGCCATGCCGGCTTCGTCCACCAGCCGCACAAAGCCGTGTTCCACCACCGTGTTGCGGCCGCGGTGCTTTGCGGCGTAGAGCGCGGCGTCCGCGGCTTCGATCAGATCGCCGGGGCGGCCTTCGTCGCCGGGCAGCGTGCAGGCTACCCCGATCGAGACGGTGACGGATTTGTGGCTCGAGGTTGCGTGGGGCAGTTCGAGGGCCTGGATGGCGGCGCGGACGGTCTCGCCGACTTCCATCGCCCGTACCGCACTGGTGTTCGGGATCAGCAGGCAGAATTCCTCGCCGCCATAGCGCGCGGCAAAGCCGAGATGATCGGCGGCGATGCCGGCCAGCGTCTCGCCGAGCTTGGTCAGGCAGGCGTCGCCCTCGGGGTGGCCGTAGGTGTCGTTGTAGAGCTTGAAATGATCGACGTCGATCATCAGCAGCGACAGCTCGCTGCCGTATTGCTGCGCCTTCATCCATTCGAAATCGAGCCGGCTCTGGAAGCCTCGGCGGTTGGCGAGCCCCGACAGCATGTCGATCGAGGCCATCACGGTGAGGCGGTCGTTGGTGGCGAGCATCTCACGCTCGCGCTGGGTAAGGCGCGCGGCCATGGCATTGAAGGCGCGCGCCAGCGGCATGAATTCGGCGGGCAGGCGATGGCTCGCGACGCGCGCCGACCAGTCGCCTTCGCCAAAGCGCCTGGCCATGCCCGTCATCATCTCGATCGGCTCGATGATGAGCTTCTCGCCGCCGATCAGCGCGCCGAGCAGCACGAGCAGGCAGACAAAGACGAGCTGAATATAGGCGGTGCGGATCTCGCGATTGATGGCCGCGGTGACCTTGCTGCCGTCGACGGCCATCACCAGTCGTGCATCCGTTCCGGGAATGCGGATGAAGCTGAGGTCGCGCTTGGCGCCATCGACGGCGGAAAAGGACATCGAGCCTTCCGGCGCCTCGGAATGAAGCGCCTTGTCGGCGATGACAGACATCAGGGAAAGGGAATCCACGGGACGTCCGACCAGGCTCGCGAGGTCGTCAGGGGCGGCGAGAATGGTGCCCTTGCTGTCGATCATGACGGCCGTGAATCCGGAGCGGCCGGAAAGCTTCGTCATGCTCTGCGACATCCAGTCGAGCGTGACGCCGGCGATCACGACCGAGTCCTGGTCGGGATTGATCGCCGATACCGGATAGGCCGCCATTACCATCGGTTTGTCGATCTTCTTGGCAACCAGGAAATCGCTGAAGACAAAATCGCGGCTTTCCCGCGCCTTCTGGAAGTAAGGCCGATCGCTGAGGTCGAGCCCGACGGGTGCATTCAGCACCGAGCATTGCACCCGTCCGTCGCTGCCCACCACCATCACATTGCGGATCCAGGGCAGGTTAAGCGGCAGGCTTGCGCGCATCAGGTCGCAGCTGCGGGCGATGCCGCCGGCGGCGCGGATATAGGCGGTCGATTTGAGAACGGTGGCGACTGAAGCGACCACCTCGCGCTGCGTCTCGGCAGTTCGTTCGGCGAGCTCGCGGAACTCCTGGGTCACATGGACGAGCTGCTTGCCGCGCGTCTCCTCCAGAGAGCGGACGCGTTCCATCATCAGGGGCGCGACCAGCAAGAGCGCCAGCAGGGCAAGCCGCAAGCGGATGCCCAGAAGCTTCTTGAGTTTCACCCTGTTGCGGCCGAAAGTGATGCGTGACATCTCGTCCCTACCCCGCAACAGGGTAAAGGGAAGGGTTCAAAAAGCCCTTCCCGAACTTGGTAAAAATTCAAACAAAGCCCGCGGATTCGTCGGGCTCGTGAGTTGAGAGAAATGGCGAGTGAAACGGGTGCGGTAACCGCGCCTTTACCAAACGGCCTTGCCGCCGTGGAGCAGGAGATCGCGCGTGCCTGCAAGGAGAGCGGGCGCGACCGTGCATCAGTGACCCTGATCGCGGTGTCCAAGACGTTCGGGGCGGACGCCATCGTCCCCGTGATTGCGAATGGACAGCGCGTGTTCGGCGAGAATCGCGTGCAGGAGGCGAAGGCGAAATGGCCGGCGCTGATGTCCGATCATCCCGGGCTCGTGCTGCATTTGATCGGCCCGCTGCAGTCCAACAAAGCAAAAGAGGCGGTGGCGCTATTCGACGCCATCCATTCGGTGGACCGGCCAAGCATTTGCGAAGCGTTAGCCAAGGAAATCAAATCCCAAGGCCGCAGGCCGCAATTGTTCGTTCAGATCAATACCGGCGAGGAGCCGCAGAAAGCGGGCATTGCGCCGCAGGAGGCAGATGCGTTCATTGCGGCCTGCCGCGACAAGTATGGGCTGGAGATTTCCGGCCTGATGTGCATCCCGCCGGTTGACCAGGCGCCGGCGCCGCATTTCGCGCTGACCGCCAAAATCGCTGCGCGCAACGGCTTGAAGAATCTGTCGATGGGCATGAGCGCGGATTTCGCCACCGCAATCCAGTTCGGCGCGACGCATGTGCGCGTGGGATCGGCGATCTTCGGGCATCGCTAGTTTTGTCCCCCGCCGTCATTGCGAGCGGAGCGAAGCAATCCACGTCTCTGCACGGGGATAGATGGATTGCTTCGTCGCTGTCGCTCCTCGCAATGACGGGGTGAGAGCTTACGCGAATCTCACGGACACTTTTCCCAGCACACCAAAATCCGCGGCGCAGAAATCGCCGGCTTGAATTGGCAGCGGCTTGTGGCAGGTGCCCGTCGTGACGACCCTCCCCGCCTTCAGGCTGATGCCGAGCTGGCGCAGTTCGTTGGCGAGCCAGGTCAGCGCGACGCGGGGATCGCCGAGCACGTTCTTGCCGTGGCCGACGAATGTTTCGCCGCGCATGGTGATCGTCGGCCGGTGCTCGATCAGATCCATCGCGCGCCAATCGGCTGTTGTGGCGGGCCCCAGCACGAACAGATGCGCGCAGGCATTGTCGGCGATCAGCTGTGGCTCGCCGGCGGCGGCGAAATCGGCAAAGCGCGAATCTGGAATCTCGATCGCGGGATGCAAGGTGTCGACGGCGTCGAGCACCTGCTGTGTGCTGTAAGGCGTCGATCGCGCCGGCAGGTCGACGCGCATGCGGAAGGCGAACTCCGGCTCGGCGACGGCCATCTCATTGCCGGCCATCGACGCGGTGCCTCCGTCGGGGATCACGGTCTCGGATAAAATCCGCCCCGCCATGGGACCGGAGACATTGATGTGCTTCTGACCGGCCTCGCTGGTCGCGGCGATCTTCCAGCCGAACAAATGCGTGGTGGAATAGCGTTCGATCGCGGCCTGAATGGCGTAGCCCTCGGCGCGGTCTCCCGGTCGGTACCAGTCTTCGAGCGCGGCCAGCTTGGTGCCGGCGCGCCAGTGATCATGCAGCGCCTGTGAGGCAGCTGCCACCTGATTCCTCTCGAGCATCTTCTTCCGTCCCCGAAATGTGCTTCAGCCAATTACGATCCGCGTCCGCGGACCCATCCTTCGCAATAATCGCAACATGTTCGACCGCGTCATCGAAACACATCCCGCGGTCGGAGAAAAGTTGACGCGCGCCAGATGCAGAAAAACAGCGCTGCCGCGCCCGGCAATACGCGGGCTGGTGTTGTGGTCGATCTCCACGATGAAGTCGTAGAGGTGGTCCTCGCGCGTCAGGCGGTCGCCAGCCGCGCCGCGCTGCAGGCGAATCGCCTGGTTGTAGTGGCGGTCGGCCGGGTCTTCGCACCAGGCGTCCTCGGAGCGAATCGCCCGCACATCCAGGAACGTGCTGGGGCGGACATGCCGATCGGCGCGCCACCACAGCCGCCTTGGATGGAAGATTCCGCGCGGGGTGCCGCCGTCGCCCTCGCGCTTGTTGGCCTTGATGCCGCCACGTCCGAGCGCGACCGGTATGGTCCAGCCATCGGCCGTGAGCCAGCCCCGTCTGGGGTTGCCGGCCGCAGGCCTGACGCTGATCGCCGACAATGGGCGATCACGCGCAGCTGTCTTATAAGTGATTGAAATATTAGGACTTCCCATGCGAATCGACGACTACCAGGTTGCCAGCTTGCGGCAAATTGCTCTATTTCACGCGGCTCGAAAACAATGATCGAAACAGGCCGGGGAATCTGAGGTAAAGTGCTCTTCGGCTTGAGAATCTGTAACAGCCCCTTACCTGAATACGAATTGGTCTTTGACCAGCTGCTCTTCAGTTGCGTAACGGCCCGGGCGTTCGCCTGTTGCCGCTGCCTGCCCCGCAAGGATCGTACCGATGCCTAATGCCCGCAAGATATTGATTGTGGATGACGACACTGATTTGCGCGACACGCTGGTCGAGCAGTTGTCGCTGCATGACGAGTTCGAGGCTTCCGCCGTCGATACCGGCGCCAAAGGGGCCACGGCTGCCAAGAACGATTCGCCCGACCTTGTGCTGATGGATGTGGGGCTACCCGATACCGACGGGCGCGAGGTGGTGCGCTCACTGCGCAAGGGCGGCTTCAAGGCGCCGATCATCATGCTGACCGGGCACGACACCGATTCGGACACCATCCTGGGCCTCGAATCCGGCGCCAATGATTACGTCGCCAAGCCCTTTCGGTTCGCCGTGCTGCTGGCGCGGATCCGCGCCCAGCTACGCCAGCACGAGGCGAGCGAGGATGCGGTATTCTCGGTCGGCCCCTACAGCTTCCGGCCCGGTTCCAAGATGTTGACCGCGGCGAATGCGCGGAAGGTTCGGTTGACTGAAAAGGAAACCGCGATCCTGCGCTTCCTCTACCGCGCTGGCCAGCAGCCGGTGTCGCGCGAAACGCTGCTGCAGGAAGTCTGGGGCTATAATTCCGGCGTCACTACCCACACGCTGGAAACCCACATCTACCGGCTGCGCCAGAAGATCGAAAAGGATGCGGCCAACCCCGAGATCCTGGTGACGGAGGCCGGTGGCTACAAGCTGGTGCCGTGATACGATTCGGCTCGCACGATTCGTATTCACGGATTTTGTTCGAGCATGATCTTGTCTGAAAACCGGTGTCCACTTTGCGCCAACGCGGCCCCTCGGGTCGGGATCAAGCTGTGGCGATGACCGATCTCCATGTCGATCGAAGATGATGTAGCCCTGCTGGAGCGCGTGCCGACCCTCCGCCTTCTGGGTTCGGCCTCCTTGCGCATGCTCGCGATCGGCTCGGAGCAGCGCAACTTCGGCCGCGGCGACGTGCTGTTCAATGCGGGCGAGGAAGCCGATGCCGGCTTCGTCGTTCAGCGCGGCTCGTTCCGCATCGACGACGGCATATCGGCGGAAATCATCGCCGGACCCGGCACGCTGATCGGCGAGCTCGCGCTGGTCGTGGCGATGAAGCGGCCGTCGACGGCGATCGCGCTCGACAATTCCTCCGTCGTCCGCATCGCGCGTAGCCTGTTTGCCCGCGTGTTGGAAAGCGACCCCGCCGCGGCGCGCCGCCTGCGCGACGAATTCGCTACCCGCACCAGCCAGATCGCCAGCGATATTTTGATGGCCGGCGGAAAGCTGAGCACGTAGCAGTCAAACCTCCAGCACCGCCGTGACCGGCACGTGATCGGACGGGCGGGCCCAGCCGCGGGCGTCGCGCAGGATGCGGAAGTCGGCGACCTTGTCCTTCAGCGCGCGCGACACCCAGATGTGGTCAAGCCGGCGGCCGCGATCGCCGACGGTCCAGTCGGCGGCGCGATAACTCCACCAGGTGTAGACCTTTTCCGACATCGGAAATTTCTCGCGCGCCAGATCGAACCATTCGCCGTGGGTCTGGGCGGCGAGCAGCTTTTCGGTTTCGATCGGCGTGTGCGAGACGACCTTCAAGAGCTGCTTGTGCGACCACACGTCGTTCTCATGCGGCGCGACGTTGAGATCGCCGACCAGGATGTGGCGGTCGTCGCCGCGCGGATGCAGGGGCTCGCAGGCCTTCATCTCGTCGAGGAATTGCAGCTTGTGCTCGAATTTCGGATTGAGCGCGGGGTCGGGAATGTCGCCGCCGGCCGGCACATAGAAATTGTGCAGCACCAGCGGCTTTGAAAACTGCGCCGTCTCGCCAAAGGACACCGAGATGTGGCGCGAGTCCACCTTGTCGCAGAAGGTCCTGACGTCGCTGCTCTCGAACGGCAGCTTCGAGATGATGGCGACGCCGTGATAGCCCTTCTGCCCGTTCAGCGCGATGTGCTCATAGCCGAGCCGCTTGAACCGCTTGCGCGGAAAGGCGTCGTCGATGCACTTGGTCTCCTGCAGGCACAGCACATCCGGCCGCGTCGCCTTGAGGAATTTGGCGACGAGATTGATGCGCAGCCGCACCGAATTGATGTTCCAGGTTGTCAGGGAGAAACGCATGGGAGGTGATGTAACAGGAATCTCACCCCGTCATGGCCGGGCTTGAACCGGCCATCCACGTCTTTTTTGACTCCGTAAGACGTCGATCCCCGGGACAAGCCCGGGCATGACGACCTTGGATGGATGAGACGGATGGTTAGAACGCCTAGCCCGGCGGAACCGAGTAGTTGGTGAAGTCGATCTTGAACAGGCCGGGATCGACCTTGCGGTTCGCATCGAGATTGTAGACGGCGACCGTGGTGTCGTAGCCCTGCGGGTCGGTGATGGTCCACTGCTTGAGTTGGCCGTCCTTGGCGCCAATCATGAGCATCAGCCGGCTGGTGCCGATCAGCGCCTGCTTCTCCTCGATGACGACGCTGATGAAGACATCATCTGCGGTGACGCTGATGACGTTGGTGTCTTTCAGGAGGTCAATGCGGTCGGAGAGCAGGAAGCGCAACGGCGTCTGCGACAGCGGATAGATATCCTGCGTCGCGAGCTTGCGATCGCGCACGGCAAGCGAGGAGCCATCGGCAATGATCGCGATCGGCGTCGGCGGATCGTATTCGAAACGGAGCTTGCCCGGCTTCATGATGTAGAAGTCGCCCCGGGTCTTGCTGCCGTCAGCCGCGACCTGGACGAAATTGCCGCTCAGCTGTTGCAGCGACGACAGATAGTTCGAGACCCTGGCGGCCTGCGCCTTCTGGTTGGCGTCGAACGTTGCGAAGATGTTGGCCGGCAGATTGCGGCGCGGATCGGGAATGATCGGGGTCGGCGGCTGTTGCTGCGTGGCGCCCGTGGTCAGCAGCCTTTCCGAGGGGCTCATCTGGTTTTGCGCATTGTCGCGGTCGCGCGCCTTCGGAGCGGGCTTCGGCACGGGAACGGTTTGCGCCGGGGAAGATGTGATGCCCACCGTGAGCGAGGCTGCGATCAGGAGCGCCAGCGCGCGGGTGGTGTTGGGCTGTTTTATCATGCGAACTTCTGGACTTCCGTTTTACGCGTCATCCCGCTGAGTTGCCGGCACCTTTTAGCGCGATTTGGGGGTGGTGAGATATCGTTTTTCCGTGAAATTTTGCCGCAAAAACGACCCTTTATCAGTATCCGCCGCCCTCTTCCTCACCGACGAGAATCTCGCGCTTTCCGGCGTGATTCGCCGGGCCCACAATGCCTTCCAGTTCCATGCGCTCCATCAGCGACGCGGCGCGGTTGTAGCCGATCTGCAGGCGGCGCTGGATGTAGGAGGTCGAAGCCTTCTGGTCGCGCTTGACGATGGCGACCGCCTGCTGGAACAGGTCGCCGCCTTCGCCGCCCATGCCTGTCGCGTCGAACACCGCGCCGCCTTCTTCGTCGGTCGGCTCTTCCGCGGTGACGGCTTCGAGATATTCCGGCGCGCCTTGCGTCTTGAGGTGACGCACGACTTTCTCGACTTCCTCATCCGAGGCGAAGGGACCGTGCACGCGGCTGATGCGGCCGCCGCCGGCCATATAGAGCATGTCGCCCTGGCCGAGCAGTTGCTCGGCGCCCATTTCGCCGAGGATGGTGCGGCTGTCGATTTTCGACGTGACCTGGAAGGCGATGCGGGTCGGGAAGTTCGCCTTGATGGTGCCGGTGATGACGTCGACCGAGGGACGCTGCGTCGCGAGGATCACGTGCAGGCCGGCGGCGCGCGCCATCTGCGCCAGGCGCTGCACCGCGCCTTCGATGTCCTTGCCCGCGACCATCATCAGGTCGGCCATTTCGTCGACGATGATGACGATGTAGGGCAGCGGATCGAGCTCAAGCTTCTCTTCCTCGTAGATCGCCTTGCCGGTCTCCTTGTCGAACCCTGTGTGCACGGTGCGCGTCAGTTCCTCGCCCTTGGCCTTGGCCTCGCCGAGACGCGCATTGTAGCCGTCGATGTTGCGGACGCCGAGCTTGGCCATCCGCTTGTAGCGCTCTTCCATCTCGCGCACGGCCCATTTCAGCGCGACCACCGCCTTCTTCGGGTCGGTGACGACGGGCGTCAGCAGATGCGGGATGCCGTCATAGACGGAGAGTTCGAGCATTTTCGGATCGACCATGATCAGGCGGCACTGGTCCGGACGCAGCCGGTACACGAGGCTGAGAATCATGGTGTTGATGGCGACCGATTTGCCGGAGCCGGTGGTGCCGGCGATCAGCATGTGCGGCGTGCGCGCAAGGTCGATGATGACGGGTTCGCCGCCGATGGTCTTGCCGAGGCAGAGCGGCAATTTCGCGACGGAGTCGGCGCTTTCTTTCGCCGTGAGCAACTCGCGCAGGTAAACCTTTTCGCGATGCGCATTCGGCAGCTCGATGCCGATGGCGTTGCGGCCGGCGACGACGGCGACGCGCGCCGAGAGCGCGCTCATCGAGCGGGCGATGTCGTCGGCAAGGCCAATGACGCGTGAGGACTTGATGCCGGGTGCGGGCTCCAGTTCGTACAGCGTGACGACGGGACCTGGATTGGCCTTCACGATCTCGCCGCGCACACCGAAATCCCCCAGCACGCCTTCGAGCGAGCGGGAGTTGGCTTCGAGCTCGGCCTTGCTGAGCGGCTGGCGGTCGGAGGCTTTCGGCGCAGCCAGCACGTTCACCGGCGGCAGCTCGAACTTGCCGGAAGATTTCTTGGCGGCCTGGCGCGGCGCAGCCTTCTTCGGCGCGCGGGCGACGGGCTCGTCGTCCTCCTCGTCCTCTTCTTCCTCGTCCTCGTAATCCTCTTCCTCCTCGTGCTGCGGCGCCAGCGAGGGCGCGCGGCGGCCGTCGATATTGGGCTCCTGGCGCTCGAAGGAAGCGCGCGGCGCGGGGCCGGAGGAAACCAGCGAGCGATAGGCGGTCGAGAGGAACCAGCCGATGCGGGCCTTCGCGCTCATGATGGCGTGGAATATCCAGCCGAGCGAGATCGAACTGCGGCTTTCCTCCTCCTCGACGAACGGCTCGTCGTCATCCTCGATCGGCGTCAGCTCTTCGTCGTCGCGCGGACGTGAGCCCCAGCCGGAGGCGAACACGAAGGCGGCGCTCATCGCCGCGAAAAGAATGGTGCCGAGCACGAAGCGATAGATGAAGCCGGGCGGTCCGAACACGACCGCGGGCGCGCGCACCAGCGCATCGCCGACGACGCCGCCAAGGCCGGTCGGCAGCGGCCAGGCGCCGCCATGCTTGAAGCAGCTGGCAAAGCCCGCGGCGAGCACGGTGGCCAGCAGCCAGCAGCCGAGCCGCAGCGCTTCGCGATCGAAGGTGCGATGGGTCAGCATGCGCCAACCCCACACGGCGATGGGCAGGATCAGCATGATCGAGCCGAGGCCGAGGATCTGCATCAACAGATCGGCGCCGATCGCGCCGGGATAGCCGAGCACGTTGCGGATCGCGCGCGAGGTGGCGTGACTGAGGCTTGGGTCCTGCACTGACCAGGTCATCAACGCGGCCGCGGCAACGCCCGACAGCGCTATCAGGCCGAGGCCGACCAATTCGCGAATGCGGCGCGTCAGCGCGTCGCGGATCGACGGCGGCAAATGGCTCACCAGGGGAATCATCCGTTCGATCGCTGCCATGCTCGTAGGCGCCTTGCGATTAATCCAGGGTTTCGACCAGCCGATGCAACGCCTCGGCCGTAGATTCAGAATCCGATACCAGCGCAAGCCGGATATAGCCGGCGCCGGGATTGGAGCCGTCGTCCTGCTGACGAGCCAGATAGCTTCCGGGAATCACGCGCACGCCGGCATCGCGATAGAGCTTCACGCACGTCGCCTCGTCGCCGCCGCGGTCGGAGACATCGAGCCAGACGCAGAAGCCGCCGGCAGGTCTGACGTAACCGTAGCGATTACCAAGGATCTGGTCGGCGAGATCGAACTTGATGCGATAAAGCTTGCGGTTCTCCTCGACATGCGCCTCGTCGCTGTAGGCGGCGACCGCGACGTGCTGCAGCGGCACCGGCACTTGCGGCGCGGCGACGTTACGCAGATCGAGGAAGGCGGAGAGAAACCTTTTGTCGCCGGCGGCAAATCCGACGCGCATGCCCGGCAGGTTCGATCGCTTCGACAGCGACTGGAACACGACGACATTGCTGAAGTCGGGCCCGGCGCATTCCAGCGCGCTGCCCGGCGCTTCCTTGGTGTAGATCTCCGAATAGCACTCGTCGCTGAGAATGAAGAAGCCGAAGCGGTCGGCGAGCTGCTTCAGCCGCGTGAAATAATCGCGCGTTGCGACCGAACCTTGCGGGTTCGCAGGCGAAGCAATGTAGATCGCGACCGTGCGCGCGAGCAGCGCGTCATCGAGCGAATCGAGATCGGGCAAAAATCCGTTGGCGACGGTGGTCGGCAGATAGACCTGCTCGCAGCCGGCGGCGCGCGCGCCGGCGCCATAGGCCGGGTAGAACGGATTCGGCATCAGGATCGCCGGCCGGCCCTTGCGGCCCGTCACATAGCGCGAGGCGGTGATGGCGGCGAAGAACAGGCCTTCGCGGCTGCCATTGAGCACCAGAACCTCGCTCTCGGGATCGACGGCGCGGGGCAAATGGAATCGGCTCGACAGCCATTTGGCCACCGCGTGGCGGAACGGCTCGATGCCCTTGGCAAGGGGATATCGGCCGAACTCGGCGGTATGTTTGGCCAGCACCGGGCCGACGAAATCCGGCACCGGATGCTGCGGCTCGCCTAATGATAATGTTATCAATGGCTTACCGGGCTGGTACGGTGCCAGCAGCTCGGTCGTGCGGACAAACGGGGAGCGTTCGGCCTGACCGGCAGCCGGGGCGTGGCCTGCGCCTTGTGCCAGGCCGGAAGAAGCGGTCATTGCCATGTCTGAAACGCCAGCACTTTCAATGCAGCCGGGCAGCGAGGTGCCGGCCGAAAGACCCCGATCAAATCACCATAGATACGGCGAGGTTAGGACGCGATTAACCATCGACCATCCGCGTGTCCAGAGTCCCAAAATCGCTTGTGGCGAATCGGTGCAA
>DATEJC010000149.1:0-3838 GCA_035278345.1 Bradyrhizobium sp.
CCACCGAAGTCCGGCGCGGTTTTCAGTGACTGGAAGCGTTCTCAACGGGGCCGCTGAACTTTTGGTGACCTCGCTCGCGAACGGTTTCGTTGATATACTGTTGGCGAAGTCGGCTGTGACGCCTTAATTTGTTCTGATGGCGCTGACGAAGCGCACGAAATAACGCGAGACAACGAGATAAAATGGGAGTGCCAGCATGCCCTCATTGACCGAATGGAAGGTGCCGCCGGCGTTCCAGCCTCGCAGCGGCGACTATGGATTTGACCTCGACAAGGCGCTGGCGTCGGTGGTTGGTCTGCATTCCATCATCCCGCCCGATGCATTCAGCGCGGAGACGCTCGGCACTGAGCGCGCCGGCAATGGCGTGCTGATCGACGACGGGCTGGTGCTGACCATCGGCTATCTCATCACCGAGGCCGAAGCGGTCTGGCTGCATCTCGGTGACGGCAGCGTGGTGGAAGGCCACGCGCTCGGCTTCGATTCGGAAACCGGCTTCGGCCTGGTACAGGCGCTCGGCCGTCCCGGCATCGAGCCGTTGCCGATTGGCTCTTCGGCGGCGACGAAAGTCGGCGATCGCGTGGTGATCGGCGCTGCAGGCGGGCGTACCCGTTCGGTGGCGAGCCAGATTGTCGCCAAGCAGGAATTCGCCGGCTATTGGGAATATCTGCTGGATGAAGCGATCTTCACCTATCCGGCGCATCCGAATTGGGGTGGCACCGCCATGATCTCGGCCAAGGGCGAACTGGTCGGTATCGGCTCGCTGCAGCTCGAGCGCGTGCGCGAAGGCAAGGCCGAACATGTCAATATGATCGTGCCGATCGATCTGCTAACGCCCATTCTCGACGATCTCAGGAAGTTCGGCCGGGTCAACAAGCCGGCCCGTCCCTGGCTCGGCATGTACACAACCGAGATCGACAACCGCGTCGTGGTGGTTGGCGTAGCGGGCCGCGGGCCCGCAGCGCGCGCCGAGCTGAAGGCCGGCGACGTTATCCTCGGCGTCGACGGCGACAAGATCACCAGCCAGAACGAGTTTTATCGCAAGCTCTGGTCGCTGGGACCTGCCGGCGTCGATGTGCCGCTGACCGTGCATCACGAGGGCGTCACCTTCGACGTGACGCTGAGCTCGACCGACCGCGCAAAACTCTTGAAGGCGCCGCGCCTGCACTGAGCATCACGCAAGATCGGGGTAAGCGATGAGCGAGGCCGTGGTGGACGACATCGTGGCCGTGCTGCCGCCGCTGTTGCAGTCGCTGGAAGCCCTCGGCTTCATCGCGCGTCACCTGCACCCGCCGGCGTTCGGCCAGGTGATGCAGGCAGCGGGTGAGCCTGACCAGGCGCTGCAGGCGGTGCGCGCCCGGATGACGCAATGGCCCGAAGAATTTTCCAACATCCGGGCGCCGCTTGAGGCGGCGAGCGACGCGGCGCTCGCAGCTTTCGAGGGCCTGCGTGCGGTCGAGCGCGGCCAGGGCGATCTGGGCGCAGTATTCCGCGCGTTGCGCTATTTTCCGCGGGCGCAGGAGGCGCTCTATCCGCTCACCGCAAAGCTGCCGCCGGTCAGCCAGTTCTTCACCGAACCGTCCTTGCGCGAAGATGCAGCGCTTGCGGAGAAGCTGGCGCAGCCTCGAAGCGAGAATACCGGCATCATTCACGTGAACAATGATCCCGGCAGCCGCGGCGGCTATTCGATGTACGTGCCGGAATATTATACGCTGGACCGCCGCTGGCCGCTGGTGATGGCGCTGCATGGCGGCAGCGGCAATGGCCGCGGCTTCCTCTGGAGCTGGCTGCGCGAGGCGCGCAGCCTCGGCGCCATCCTGATCGCGCCGACCGCGACCGGTCCGCTACCGGAGAAGACCACGTGGGCGCTGATGGGCGATGATACCGACTCGCCAAATCTCTTCCGCATCCTCGAAGAGGTGCGCACGCGCTGGAATGTCGATCCCGCGCGCATGCTGATGACCGGCATGAGCGATGGCGGCACCTTCTGCTATGTCAGCGGGCTCGACGCCGCCTGCCCTTTCACTCATCTGGCGCCGGTATCCGCCACCTTCCATCCGCTGATGGCGGAGATGGCGGACGCCGAGCGTCTGAAGGGACTGCCGATCCACATCGTGCATGGCAAGCTCGACTGGATGTTCCCGGTGCAGGTGGCGCGCCAGACGCAGCAGGCGCTGTCCGCTGCGGGCGCCAGTGTCACCTATCGCGAACTCGACGACCTCAGCCACACCTATCCGCGCGAGATGAACGTGGCATTGCTGGGCTGGATGAACGGCGGTTAATCAGGGCCTCGCGGAACCTTTCTCTCGCCGGTGCGTTGTGTCGCCGACAGGAGGAGTGCCATGCGGATGTTTCTTGGAATGATTCTCGGCGCGCTGCTGCTGGTTTGCGGCGTCTACGTCTACGATTCCGTGCAGACGTCGAGTGTCGCCAGCGGCCAGACTGCCGCAGCGAACCGCACGCTCGTCAATTGGGACGTGGCTGCGGCGGACTGGAAGGCATTCAAGACGCGCGCCCATGAGGAGTGGGTGAAGATCGCGTCGAAGTAACGGCGCACGCGCGAACGAAAAGCGCTCTCGCCTCACGGCGGGAGCGCTTTTTTTTGACGATTGCCTAGCGGCTCATCTTGGCCTTGCGCGCGTCTGAAATGACCTGCTCGAACTCGGCCATGGTCAGGATGCCCGGCACGCGATATTTGCCGACGATGAAGGACGGCGTGCCGCGAAATTCGAAGGCCAGCGCCTGATCGTTGTTACGCGCCAGCACGCCATCGATCGCTTTCGCGTTGGTGGCGAGATCCTTGTTGAGGCGGTCCATGTCGACGCCCGCACCCGCAAGCAGTTCGCGCACGCGCGGTTCGGTCAGCCGCGAGCTGACGCCGATCAGCGCCTCATGCGCCGGCAAAAACTTGTCCTGGTATCTGGCGGCGAGCACCAGCCGCGCCGACAGCTTTGAGATCTCCCCGAGGATCGGCCAATCCTTCAGGACCAGACGAACCTTGCCGTCGTCCTGCACCACCTGGCGCAGCTCCGGCTCGATCTTGCGGCAATAGGGACAGTTGTAATCGAACCATTCGACAATGGAGATGTCGCCCTCGGGATTGCCGATCACGGGCACATCGGGGTCGCGCAGCACCAGCGCTTCGGTGAGCACCTTGTCGTCATGGTCGTCGTGGGCAAGCGCCGGACGCGCGGCAAGACCGAGCGCCCCTGCCCCCAGCAGGCCGAGCGCCTGGCGGCGGGTTGTCGCCGGGTTGTTCCCGGCCTTGTCGTTCAAATCGGTCATATCCGGTCTCGCGGTCAGTCTGCCCTGACCTGTTCTACGCTCAAGATAGGGACAAGTTACGCACCAGCATATAGATGGCCACCGCAATAATGACGATGGCGAACACGATGTTAAGCGCCGCGCCGTTCCGACAGCGATTTGGCCGAGCGCGTGCCGACCAGCCCGCCTGCGATACCGCCGGCCACGAACAGCGCCGTCAGCCCCCACGGCGCCAGCCCCGACCAGCCCTGACGTCGCCAGGGCAGCGGAACAAAGCTGCATTGCAGCAGCGGTCGGCAACGACAACCATTCGCCGCAGACGCCGTCAGGCCGGCGACATGGCCCGCACGGCGGGGCTCATCGCCTCGCGCCGCTGCATCGCCATCAGCGTACCCGTCATGGTCGCGATCAGGTGCTCGCCGCCGTCACGCAGCGTATAGGCGCGCGCCTCGCTGATGGTCAGCGTGCGGCCCGGCTTGATGACTTCGGCGCGAAAAATAAAGCGCGTGCCACTCGCCGGCGCCAGCAGATTGGTCTTGAACTCGACCGTCAGGATATCGGAGCCCGCCGGCATCAG
>DATEJC010000150.1:0-8684 GCA_035278345.1 Bradyrhizobium sp.
TGACGTCTCGATGATGCGGCTGCCTGCATGATCCAGCACCGAGGCGGTGAGCGACATCTCCGCTCCCTTGATCTCGGCATGGCCCGCGATCGGTGAATTGCAATGGCCGTTGAGCACCCACAGCACCTCGCGCTCGGCATCGGCGCAGGCGTGCGACACGGGATCATCGATCAACGAAAGCGTTTGCCGGGTCGCAAAATCGCGCGCGCTGCATTCCACTGCGACGATGCCCTGCCCTGCTGCCGGGAGCATTTCCTGCACGGGAAATTCGTAGGCGATGCGGCTGGCAAGCCCGACGCGTTCGAGACCCGAGCGCGCCATGATCAGCGCGTCGGCCGGCCCGACCGCGCCGCCATCGGGCAGCCGCTGCATCTCGGCATTGTCGAGCTTGCGCACGCGGGTGTCGGCTGCGCCGCGGTAATGGATGATCTCGGCCTCCGGAAACAGCCGCCGCGCATACGCCGCGCGCCGCACCGCATTGGTGCCGATCTTGAAACCTTTTCCCCGGCCGCGCCTGAAGTCGTGGAGCGAAAGTCCGGGCCGCAGCACCAGCGCGTCGCCGGGCGGATCGCGCGAGAGCGTCGCACCGATGACAAGGCCGGGCGTATCCTCATTGCCCGGCATGTCCTTCAGCGAATGCATCGCCGCCTGCAATTCGCCGGCAATGACCGCGGCGCGGATCTGCGCGACGAAGGCGCCGCCCTTGCCGCCATGCGGCAGCAGCTTGCCGGTCTGGTCGATATCGCCCGTGGTCTCGAACTTGACGATCTCGACCGCCAGCCCGGGCGAAGCACGAACCAGCTGCCGCGCAATCTCGTCGGTCTGGGCGAGCGCCATGACGCTCTTGCGCGTGCCTATCCGCATGGTCTGTTCGGGTTCCTTTCGCGCGCCTGGCCTAGCGCGCATCCTCCAGGATCATATCAGAGGCCTTCTCGGCTATCATGATCGTGGGGGCATTGGTATTGCCCGACATCAAATCCGGCATGACGGACGCATCGATCACGCGCAGGCCCTCGATGCCACGCACCTTCAGCCGCTGGTCGACCACGGCAAGCGGATCGTTGCCCATCCGGCAGGTCGAGGTCGGATGATACACGGTCGAGCCGGTCTGGCGGCAGAAAGCGAGGATGTCGTCGTCACTGACGACCTTGGCGCCGGGATAAACCTCTTCCGTCACATATTCCTTCAGCGCCGGCTTGGCGAGGATGCCGCGCAAAATCCTGATACCGTCGATGAAGGCGCGGCGGTCAGTTTCGGTGGCGAGATAATTGATGCGGATTTCCGGCGGCTGTGCGGGATCGGCGCTCTTGATGCGCAGCGTGCCGCGGCTTTCGGGCCGCAACTGGCACACCGAAGCGGTGAAGCCGGAGAACGGGTGCAGCTTCTCGCCCATCTTGTCGGTCGAGAACGGAATGAAGTGGATCTGGATGTCCGGCGATGCCAGGCGCGGACTGGTCTTGAAGAAGGCGCCCGAGGTGCCAGCCGCGATCGTCAACGGGCCCTTGCGCAGCGCCGCCCACTGCATGCCCGCCAGCACGCGCCGGACCGGATTGTTGACGACGTCGTTGAGCGTGATGCGCTGCGGGCAGCGCGTCACGATGCGTACTTGCAGGTGATCCTGCAGATCGTTGCCGACGCCGGGGGAATCGAGCACGATCTCGATGCCGTGGCTTTTCAGGAGATCGGCGGGGCCGACGCCGGAGAGTTGCAACAGCTGCGGCGAATTATAGGCGCCGCCCGACACCAGGACCTCGCGGCGCGCCCGCGCGGTGCGCAGCTGGCCGCGCTGCTTGTACTCGACGCCCCGGGCGCGGCGACCGTCGAACAGGATGCGCTGCGCCAGCGCGTCGGTCTCGACGTGCAGATTGCCGCGATTCTTTGCCGGCCGCAGGTAAGAGAATGCGCTGCTGGCGCGGCGGCCGCGGCGGGTCGTGGACTGGAAGAAACCCGCGCCCTCTTGCTTGGCGCCATTGAAATCCGGATTGAAGGGCAGGCCTGCCTCGACGGCCGCCTTCACAAAGGCCTCCGACAGCGGATCGTGGTGACGCCAGTCCGACACCGGCAGCGGGCCGCCGGCGCCGTGGTACTGGTCCTCGCCGCGTTGCTGGTTTTCGGCCTTCTTGAAATAGGGCAGCACGTCCTCAAAACCCCAGCCGGCGTTGCCGCGCTGGCGCCAGCGGTCGTAATCCTCGTGCTGGCCCCGCACATACAGAAGCCCGTTGATCGAACTCGAGCCGCCCAGCACCTTGCCGCGCGGCTGGAACACCTGGCGGCCGTTGAGCCCGGGCTCCGGCTCGGTCTGGTACATCCAGTTGACGGCCTTTTCCTTGAACAGTCTTCCGTAGCCGACGGGGACGTGGATCCAGATATTGCTGTCCTTGGGACCTGCCTCGAGCAACAGCACCGAATGCTTGCCATCGGCCGAGAGCCGATTGGCCAGCACGCAACCGGCGGAGCCGGCGCCGACGATCACGTAGTCGAATTCGGCAATCTCGTTGTTATTGTTCATTGCTTTCCCGGGCGTTGCTACGACGGTGGTATAGACAAAGCCGCGCCTTGAAAAGCCTGCCGCCCTGCGCGCAGGTTCTGGAGCAAATGCCGTTCAGCATGTGGAGCGGCCACGGCCGGCTCAGGCGGCCCGCGTGCGATGCAGCGTATCGACGGTAAGGACGCCCCGGGCGCGCGACACACACGGGCAGATTTTCCGGTTCTCGCGCTTCTGGTGGTCGCTGAAGAAGACGTCGCGATGGTCGATCTCGCCCTCGATGCCCACGACATCGATGGCGCAGATGCCGCATTCGCCGCGCCGGCAATCGGAGATCACCTCGTGGCCAGCCTCGTTGAGCACGTCGAGCATCGAGCGGTCGCCGGGGATGACAAGCTCAATGCCGGCATCCGCCAGGCGCACCCGGAAGGCTTCGGTCGGCAACAGCCCGCTTGAGCCGAAGGTCTCATAGGAGAGATCAGCAAGCGTGCGGCCCGCGGCGAGGAAGGCGTGACGCGCGGCGTCGAGCATGCGCATGGGGCCGCAGAACAGGGTCATTGCCTGCGCCGGTATTTGCGCGAAGGTAGTGGCGAGATCGAGCCGCCTACCCTCGTCACCTGCGTGAAGGACGAGGCGATCGCCAAGCAATTCGTGCAGTTGATCGAGATAGGCCGCATCGCGCCGCGACCGCACGGCGTAGTGCAAGGTGAAGCTCGCATTGCGGCGGGCCAGCACCTGCGCAATGCCGATGATAGGCGTGATGCCGATGCCGCCGGCGATCAGGCAATAATGCGGCCGCACCCAGTCGATCTGGAATTGCGTCGACGGCAGCGTGATGCTCAGCCGCGCACCCGGCGCCAGCTGCCACATGTAGCGCGAGCCGCCGCGCGAATCCGGCGCGCGTCGCACCGCGATGCGCAGGCCCTGGGGATCGGGTTCGCCAACCAGCGAGTAGGAACGTGTCTCCGGCCGGCCGTCGATGTCGACGCCGACATTGATATGGCTGCCGGGCGCAAAGGGCGCGATCGGCGCTTCAGGGCGAAGCAGGAATTCGCGGATATTGGCGGTAAGGTCGCGCGTGGCAACCAGTGTCGCGGAGGTCCAGGTCTCGACAAAACGCATGACGCTCTCCCTAAACCTCTGACGTCCGGACCAGCGCCAGCGCCGGCAGCAGATCGAGATGCGTGCGGTTGCGCAGTGCCAGCCGCAGATTACGCACGGCGAGCCGCGCGTGCTCGCGCATGATCGCTTCAGCCCGTGCGCCCTCACGATTCTCGATGGCGTCCACCGCGATGCGATGATGGTCCTGCGCGATCAGCAGGATCTGCTGCGCCTCCGGCAATGCCGATTGCGCCATCACGAAGCCGCTGGGCGAGGCGAAGGGCAGCGCGGAAGCGCGGTCGATCTGGCGGATCAGCGGCGGACTGCGCGACAGTTCGGTCAGCAACGCATGAAAGCGCGCGTTCAGCGCGACATAGGCGGAGAACGCCTCGACCGAGATCGGGCTTTGCCGCACCAGATCGTCGATCTCGTTGAGGCACTCCTTTAGCGGCTCGAGATCGCGCGCGGAAACGCCGCGCTCGGCGGCAAAGCGTGCGGCGAGGCCTTCCAGCGTGCCGCGCAGCTCGATGGAATCGATAATGTCACGCTCGGAAAACGCCTTCACCATGAAGCCGCCGGAAGGAATGGCTTCGAGCAGCCCCTCCTCTTCCAGCCGCACCAGCGCCATCCGCACCGGGGTGCGCGACACGCCGGTGGTCTCCACCGCCTGCAGTTCGGATATGCGTTCGCCCGGACGCAAGGCGCCGGACAGGATCTGGTCGCGCAGCGACAGTTGCGCGCGGACGGTTTGCGAGACGGAGCGGTCGGCGTCGCGCTCGGCCATGGTCTACTCCGCCGCCTGCAGCTGGGGCGTTTCCCTGGCGACCATGCGGTCGATCACGCGCCGTGCCCACATCGCGCCTTGGTCGATGTTGAGATTGTAGAATACGCGATCCGGATTTTCGTCCATCGCACGCTGCTGCGCTTCCAGAATGACCTCGTCCTCGCGGAAGATGCTGGAGACGCCATCGCGGATTTCCGTGGTCAGACGCTGCTCGCCGAGGCGATAGTTGCGCACGAAGGCCCAGAAGTAGTGGCAGGTCTTCTCGGTCTCCGGCGTGATGGTGTTGAGTACGAAGCCGTTGACGCCCTGCGAGCGGTCGCCTTCGGGCGCGCCTGACCCAGCGGGTGCGACGCCAACGTCGATATTGACGGTGCACGGCGCCTCGAAATTGATGATCTGCCAGCGGTCCACCAGTCCCGGCTTGCCGAGTTGCGCCGCCCAGAACGGCGGCGGCTCGATGCCCTTCATCCAGCGCGTGACGGTCACCGTCTTGTCGCCATGGGTGACGTCGAACGGCGTTTCGGCCACTGCATCATTGCCGATGGAGGATCCGTGCACGAACGTCTCGTGCGTAAGGTCCATCAGATTGTCGACGACGAGCCGATAGTCGCATTTGACGTGAATGGTCTTGCCGTCGCCTGCCCATGCCGGATCGTGATTCCAGTGCATGTCCGGCACCAGCGCCGGATCGGCCAGCGCCGGATCGCCCATCCAGAGCCAGATGAAGCGGTGGCGTTCGACCACGGGATAGGAGCGCACGCAGGCGGACGGGTTGATGGTCTCCTGCGAGGGCATGAAGGTGCAGCGGCCCTGCGCGTTGAATTTCAGGCCGTGATAACCGCACACGACCGTGTCGCCCTCGAGCCGGCCCTTGGATAGCGGCACCAGACGGTGCCAGCAGGCGTCTTCCAGCGCGGCCACCTGCCCGTCGGCCCTGCGGTACATCACGACATGCTTGCCGCAGATCGTGCGCGGCAGCAGCGCGTGCTTGACCTCGGCATCCCAGCCGGCGGCGTACCAGGCATTCATGGGGAAGGGTTTTGACATGGCGGCACTCCCTACGATCTTGAATACCTTATGTATACAGTATGTCCACGAAATCGGCAAGAACCGTTCGAATTGGCTTTCTGTTCTGCACTTCGGTATACATAGACGGCAATAAGTTGAGGAAATCCATGCCGTTGCCGACCCATCTCCTGCCGACCACCGTCGTCGGCAGCTACCCCCAGCCGGACTGGCTGGTGGATCGCGCGATGCTCTCGAAATCGGTGCCGCGAACGCGCATGGAGCAGATGTGGCGGCTGCCGGCCGAGCATCTGGAAGAGGCGCAGGATGATGCGACCATCGTCGCCATCAGGGACATGGAACGCGCCGGCATTGACATCGTCACCGACGGCGAAATCCGCCGCGAGAGCTATTCGAACCGGCTTGCCACTGCGCTCGACGGCATCGATGCCGATAATCCCGCGATCATCACCTCGCGCACCGGCATTCGAACGCCGGTGCCGCGCGTCGTCGGCAAGGTCCGCCGCAGCCGGCCGGTCGGGCTGCGCGACATGGAATTCCTTCGCCGCAACACCGGTCACGCGGCCAAGATCACCCTGCCCGGCCCCTTCACCATGGGCCAGCAGGCGAAGGACGAATTCTACAAGGATGACGAAGCGCTCGCGATGGCCTTTGCCGAAGCCGTCAATGCCGAGGCGCTGGATCTGCAAAAAGCCGGCGCCGACGTGATCCAGCTTGACGAACCCTGGGTGCGCAACAATCCAGAGCTGGCTAGACGCTATGCGGTGAAGGCGATCAACCGCGCGCTCGAAGGCATCACCGTGCCGACGGTGGTGCATCTATGTTTTGGATACGCCGCCGTGGTGCCCGGCTCGTCGAAGCCCGCCGGCTATGCCTTCCTCGCCGAACTCGACGACACCATCGCCGAGCAAATCTCGATCGAGGCGGCGCAGCCGAAGCTCGATCTCGGCGTGCTCAAGGATCTTTCGTCCAAGAAGATCATGCTCGGCGTGCTCGACCTCGGCAATCCCGGGATCGAACCGGCAAGCGTCGTCGCAGAGCGCATCCGCAATGGGCTGAAGCATGTGCCGGCGAAGCGATTGGTGGTCGCGCCGGACTGCGGCATGAAGTACTTGCCGCGTCACGTTGCGTTCGGAAAGCTGAAGGCGATGAGTGAGGCGGCGGCAATAGTGCGGAAGGAAATCGGGTAGCGTTTGGCAACACCGCCGTCATCGCCGACGCTGGACGCACGTGCCGATCACGCAAATGCCTCGATCTTCGCTTACGCCCGAGCGTCCTCCAGAAGATGATTGTGAGCCGATGCCAGCCCACCCGACAAATCCCCTGGACGCTTCCACGAGAGCAGGCCTCGTTGCCGCCCTCGCGCTTTCAATTTTCGTGGGGTCAACCGTCCTTGCCACGGGGCAAGTTGCAAACAACGCAACGGGGGAGGCGACCTCACCCACGCTCTCGAATCTATCAGCGAGCCTCCACGAAAAATATCCGTCCCTTCGTGCCCTGGTCATCGCGCGGGGCAACTGCGTCGCGTTCGAGCATTACGGCAAGAACATCGGTATGGAGACGCAGTCGCCGATGTATTCCGTGACCAAGAGCGTGCTTTCCATTCTGGTCGGCATTGCTATCGATGAAGGGTATCTTCATCCTAACGAAAGGCTGTTCGAAATATTTCCGGAAGAGTTTGACGAATTCACCGATCCGCGTGCGCGTGACATCACGGTGCGCGATGTCCTCACCAAGACGGAGGGGTTTGCGGAAAACAGCTGGGGTGAATTCAACATGGGCCCCCGCGCATCGGGGAAAGCACAGCTTTGGCGATGGATGCTCAATCGCAGGGTGGTACATCCAGCGGGAACGCGCTTCAGTTATGACAACGTCGGGTCCGACCTTCTCTCGGTTGTGCTGTCACGCGCGATCAAACAGCGTGCCGCGGATTATGCGAAGCGAAAGTTGTTCGAGCCTTTGCGCATCGACAACTACACCTGGCTCTCGGACTCTGAGGGGCACCTGCACGGCGAAATCGGCCTGAATATTACCGCGCGCGACATGGCGAAAATCGGCATTCTGTACCTTCAGCACGGCCAGTGGGACGGAAAACAGATCGTATCGGACCCTTACGTGCGCGAGTCCATCTCGATGCACAATAGCGGTGGCCCGCCCCTCAATGCTTCCTATGGATACCAGTGGTGGGTCAGCAAGAACCCCGCCGGTATCAATGCATATTTCGCCGCCGGATACAGAGGTCAGCTGATCTACGTCGTTCCCGAGCAAAACCTTGTCATCGCAGTGGCGGCGGATTCGATCCCTGGGGGAAGCCAGAAATTAATTCATGACGTTGCCTTGCCGGCAGCGGCCCAGCTGCCGGCGACTGCACCCTGCATCGTTCAGCTTGGCCGCTAGCGTTTTCCGTCGGCGAACGCGCTTGGCCAGCGCGATCACGGCCGCAGCGTCGGATTGGTGTTCGGCGTCAGCGGCAGCTCGGCTTCGGCCTCCTCCGGCAGCTTGTCGCCATGGACGTGAAGCGGCGTGCCGATCCACAGGGGATCGACGAGGTGGTCGCGCCGCGGGTTGGCCGTGTTGGGATGCACGAGGATGGAAAGGCCGCCGCTGTTGAGCATCAGCCACGGCACCAGCTCGGCGAACACTTCCTTGGCAAAGGCGACCTGATACATCGCCTGATCGTGCGGACCGACCTTGACGTCGTGCCAGCGCCCAAGCGTGACGGAGAAGCGCTCGCCCATCCAGTTGCGCAGCTGCTCGGCCTTAGCGCGCGTCGTCGCCGGATCGTAATAGACGTGGGCGTGGTAGCTCGCGATTTCCCTGATCGGGCGCGGGTTTGCGGTCATCGGTGCATCCTCTGATCATCGGCGCCGCCGCGCGTTTTCATGCGGGCCGCTTGGTTAACGCGGCCCGCATCCTATCTCATCGCACCCCGCAAATCGCGTGCTGACGGAAGGCGTATGATGTTTTGAACATCACAATGGATAGCGGTGCAATTATAGTTGACAGAAATACATTAACATCTAGCATGAGCCTGCTACCTCGAAACTTTAGGCCATGATCACATCGGCACAATTGCGGGCTGCACGGGCGCTTCTCGGTCTCGACCAGCGCCAGCTTGCGGAATTGTCGGAACTGTCGGTGCCCACCATCCAGCGGATGGAGGCCAGCGATGGCGTCATCCGCGGCAACGTCGATTCCCTGATGAAGCTGATCGGCGCACTCGACCGGGCCGGCATCGAATTGATCAGCGACAACGCCACCAGTCAGGGCGGAGGCCGCGGCATCCGC
>DATEJC010000151.1:0-2511 GCA_035278345.1 Bradyrhizobium sp.
TCGGTGTCGTGATAGCGCAGGTCGAAGGTCAGCACCTTGTAGGTCGCGCCGACGCCGATGTTCCAGTAGGTGTAGTCGGGCAGGTCGACGAAGGGCGGGCCGAACGCCGTCAGGTTGCCGATCCAGTAGTGCGCCGCCTCAGCCGACACGTATGCGCCCCAGTCGGACGGGAACCAGGCGCTCGGCGCGGTCAGCTTCACGCTGCCGCCGGCATACGTCGCCTTCGCGCCGGTCTGCAGCCAGTTCGGCGAGTAGTAGACGTACGGGCTGATGGAGAGCCAGTCGGTCACGGTCCAGGTCATCTTGCCGTAGACTTCCCAGAAGTCGGTGTCGGCGACCGTGAACGCCCCGAAGCCGAAATTCGTCCGGCTGACGCTCAGCAGAAGCGGATCGGCGAAGAACAGCTGGTTCTCGCGGGGATACCAGTAGTACATGCCGCCGAAGTCGAACTGGACCGGGCCGAAGGTCAGCCGGATGCCACCGTAGAGGTCGAATTCGCCGGTCGGCTGCGTCGGCAGCTTGGTGCTCCAGCCCCAGATGCCGGCGTAAAGCTGGATGTCCTTGGTGATGTTGCAGCGTGGCTCCGCATAGGCCCAGACGCCCGGGCCCTTGTCGGTCTGCGAGATGCCGCGGAAATTATAGTCGCTCTGGATGCCGCCGCCGACCGCAAGGTCGAAGCACGACGCAGGCGCGGTCTCAACCGGCTTCGGCGGTGCCTTGCGCACGATGTCGGCCGCGAGCGCGGACGAGGTCAAGATACCGAATGCGGCGATCGTTGCTGCGATGGTTTTGCTGACTGTCATTTTCTTCCCCCGCCCACGCGGTTTGTGGTCCCACAGATGTCCGTGAACTCAACGTGGCTGTCGTCCCCGGCAATACGCACCGAACAACCTGGCATCGATTGTGACGGCCAACGGACAAAACCTGAGAGCACAAAGAATCCGCAACTGCTGCCTGTTTGGGCGAAACGACTGGTTTGCGGAGGGAATGGTGCACGCTGTGACTCAAACGCAACAGTTGCAGTGCTTTCCTGCCTCCGCGTCATGCCGTTGACACGGTACCCTGCGCGGGTCGGACGCCAGGGCCGGCTTCGAATCAGGAATGAGCGTTGCCCAACAAAAAGGGCGCCCCGAAGGAGCGCCCTGATCGTGGGCTGCGCGGCGGCGCTGTTCAGGCCGCGGCCGAGACCTTGGCGGTCGGCACTTCGGAGATCGTCTTCAGGATCTGCGAGGCGATCTGGTAGGGGTCGCCCATCGAGTTCGGACGACGGTCCTCGAGATAGCCCTTGTAGCCGTTGTTGACGAAGGAGTGCGGCACGCGGATCGAAGCGCCGCGATCCGCGATGCCGTAGCTGAACTTGTTCCACGGCGCAGTCTCGTGCTTGCCGGTCAGACGCTTGTCGTTGTCCGGACCGTAGACCGCGATGTGGTCCATCAGGTTCGCGTCGAACGCCTTCATCATCGCCTCGAAGTAGTCCTTGCCCCCGACGGTCCGCATGTGCTCGGTCGAGAAGTTGCAGTGCATGCCCGAGCCGTTCCAGTCGGTGTCGCCGAGCGGCTTGCAGTGCCACTCGATGTCGATCCCGTACGGCTCGCACAGGCGCATCATCAGATAGCGCCCCATCCACATCTGGTCGGCGGCGGTCTTCGAGCCCTTGCCGAAGATCTGGAATTCCCACTGGCCCTTGGCCACCTCGGCGTTGATGCCTTCGTGGTTGATGCCGGCAGCGAGGCAGAGGTCGAGGTGCTTCTCGACGATCTCGCGCGCGACCGAGCCGACGTTCTTGTAGCCGACGCCGGTGTAGTAGGGGCCCTGCGGCGCCGGATAGCCGGATTCCGGGAAGCCGAGCGGGCGCCCGTCCTTGTAGAAGAAATACTCCTGCTCGAAGCCGAACCAGGCGCCCGCGTCATCGAGAATGGTTGCGCGCTTGTTCGACGAATGCGGCGTCTTGCCGTCCGGCATCATCACTTCGCACATCACCAGCGCGCCGTTGGTGCGCGCGGCGTCGGGGTAGACCGCGACCGGCTTGAGCACGCAATCCGAGGAATGCCCCTCGGCCTGCATGGTCGATGAGCCGTCGAAGCCCCACAGCGGAAGCTGCTCGAGCGCCGGAAACGCGTCGAACTCCTTGATCTGCGTCTTGCCGCGTAGGTTCGGCGTCGGCGTGTAACCGTCGAGCCAGATGTACTCGAGCCTGAACTTGGTCATTCGATTCTCTCATGAGCTGATGAAGCGAGTTGTGAGCGAGCCCGGGAGCCCGGCAAACCGGCGGCGCGCCCGGCCGCGAATTGCTGAGGTAAACCCAAGCATTTCATGTGCCAATCGGCGCAAAATAGCGCTCCGATGCGGCGAACGCGGTGCAGCAAGGGAATTTCGCACCGGCAGCAATGCTAGCCAAAGAAGCAAAAACGGCGCTGCTGATATTATAGCCAAATGCTGATTTTTAATAAGGCACGCTGAGCAATCGGCGTGCAGCAACGTTATATTGGGTCCCAACGTTAGTGACTCGCG
>DATEJC010000152.1:0-9232 GCA_035278345.1 Bradyrhizobium sp.
CCGATCGAGTCCATGTCGGCCTGTTCGCGGGCGTTCTCTTCGGCACGCTCGCGGGCCTGGTCGCGCTCGTCGAGCAGCTCGACCTTCTTCAGCTCTTCAAAAGCCTCACCCAACAGGGCCTTGGCGTCCTCGAGCTGGACACGCAGCTCGTCGGCGGAGCGCGACAGGTTCTCCCGGCGCTGGATCGCGGCCTTGGCATAGGTCGGATAGGCGAAGTGCGAGGGATCGTTGATCCCGGCGCGCTCCTGCTCCGTCTGGATTTCGCGCTCCAGCTCGACCGACATCCGCTGGAATTCGGCGATCATTCCTTCGATCTGGGCAACCCTGCGGCGCTTTTCGTCGACCTGAAATTTCTTCAGGCGGATCAGCGTTTCTCGTGACTTCATCGACTCATACTCCCCAGAAGTCCCCATTCACACACGGGACAAGACCGGCTCCCCCTCGGGGCCCCGCCGGCTTCAGCTAAACGGTGCTGGGGATGATGGCCTGACAAAGTTAGCGTTCCGTTTCCAACCGCCCGAGTATTTGCTCGAGCAGGCCGTAACCCTCCGATAGTGAGGACTTTTCGTCCTTGGCCTGACGCAAGAAGTCCTCCAGCGGCTCATGCAGGCGGATCGCGTCATCCACCTCCGGGCTGGAACCGGCCCGGTAGGCGCCGAGCCGGATCAGTTCCTCCATGTCGGCATAGGTCGCCATGACCTGCCGTGCCCGGGTAATCATGGGCAGGAAAGCCGGGTCGGCCGATTTCGGCATGGTGCGGGACACCGATCTGAGCACGTTGATCGCGGGATACCGTCCGCGCTCGGCGATCGAGCGCTGCATGACGATGTGGCCATCGAGGATGCCGCGCACGGCGTCCGCGATCGGCTCGTTGTGATCGTCGCCGTCGACCAGCACCGTGAAGATGCCGGTGATGGTGCCCTGTCCCATACCGGGACCGGCCCGCTCCAAAAGCTTGGGCAGTTCGGTGAACACGGTCGGCGTATAGCCTTTGGCGGTCGGCGGCTCGCCGGCTGACAGGCCGATCTCGCGCTGGGCCATGGCAAAGCGCGTCACCGAATCCATCAGGCACAGCACGTCGCGCTCTTCATCGCGAAAATATTCGGCGATCGCGAGCGTCAGATACGCCGCCTGGCGGCGCATCAGCGCCGGCTCATCTGAGGTCGCGACCACCACTACCGAGCGCGCAAGGCCGTCCTCGCCGAGATCGTCCTGCAAGAATTCCTGGACCTCGCGGCCGCGTTCGCCGATCAGCCCGATGACTGAAATATCCGCATCGACGTTGCGCGCCAGCATCGACAGCAGCACCGATTTGCCGACACCGGAACCGGCGAAGATGCCGAGTCGCTGACCGCGGCAACAGGTGAGAAACGTGTTGAGTGCGCGCACGCCGAGATCAAGGGGCGGGCCGACGCGCTGGCGCGAATGCGCCGGCGGCGGCAGGTTCCGGTACGGCATCGGCGAAGCGCCCTGCACCAGCGGCCCCTTGCCGTCGATCGGCTCGCCCATGGCGTTGATCACGCGGCCGAGCCAGGCGGGCGACGGCCGCACCTGCCCCGCGGCATTGGCAATCACCGCGCGGCAACCGCGCCGCACACCCTCTAGGCCCGCGAACGGCATCACCACCGCATTGTCGCCGGAGAAGCCGATCACCTCGGCCGGGATGAACCGGTTCCCGCCGGTCTCGATCACGATGCGCGCGCCCACCGACATCGCATGGATGGGACCTGCGATCTCCACCATCAAACCGCGCACGCCGACGACACGGCCATAGATGTTGACGCCGTCGAGGTCGCTGATCTGCTCGGCGAGTGCTTTCAAGGTCTGGCTTTCAAGATTTGGCCTTCATGCTGTGACCTTCATTGCGAAACCCTTAAGTTTCCGCGCCTTTGCCCCGATCGCTTAACTTCGTGTTTACCCGCATCGTTAATCATTACGTCACTGTCTTTGGTGACTGAGTGCGCTTGTCCTCCCAGAAGGAAGGGCGAGTCGCAAGAGTCCGTTAACCCGGACTCTTAATGTGGAATCTGAACGCGGTGGGTGACGAAAAGCTGGTCTGACGCAATATCTTAGGGCGATTCGACAAAAATTGCACGATTAGAGCTTGCGCGACAGAATCAGATTTTGTTAACCATATGCCTGTCAGGATCCGAATCAGTTGTTCAAAGGCGTTTGTGTGCCGCAGTGTGCGGCCGACCTGACGCCCGGAGCGGCGACTAAAGGGGACTGGCATGCGCGTTTTGCTGATTGAAGATGACAGCGCCGTCGCGCAGTCAATCGAGCTGATGCTCAAATCAGAGAGCTTTAACGTCTATACGACGGACCTCGGCGAAGAGGGCGTCGACCTCGGAAAGCTCTACGACTACGACATTATCCTACTCGACCTGAACCTGCCCGACATGTCCGGCTACGACGTGCTCAAGCAGCTCCGGGTCTCCAAGATCAAGACCCCCATTCTGATCCTCTCGGGCCTTGCCGGCATCGAGGACAAGGTCAAGGGTCTCGGCGTCGGCGCCGACGACTACATGACCAAGCCCTTCCACAAGGACGAGTTGGTCGCCCGCATCCACGCGATCGTGCGCCGTTCCAAGGGTCACGCTCAGTCGGTCATCCAGACCGGCGACCTCGTGGTCAATCTCGACACCAAGACGGTCGAGGTCGGCGGCCAGCGCGTGCACCTGACGGGCAAGGAATACCAGATGCTGGAGCTGCTCTCGCTCCGCAAGGGTACCACGCTCACCAAGGAAATGTTCCTCAACCACCTCTATGGCGGCATGGACGAGCCGGAGCTGAAGATCATCGACGTCTTCATCTGCAAGCTGCGCAAGAAGCTGGCGAACGCTTCGGAAGGCCGCAACTTCATCGAAACCGTGTGGGGCCGCGGCTATGTGCTGCGCGAGCCGCACGAGGCCGACGAGCGCATTCCGGCCTGACCAGGGTTGTACGGCGAGCTAGTTAGCTCACTCCTCCCGACTGGACCCCGCCGCAAATGGCGGGGTTTTTGTTTGGGATTGAACCCGCCCTCGCCTCGCCCCGACCAATGGGCCGTGCAAATCTGCTGCCTGACGCAGATTCGGGGTGACGTGATGGTTCTGCAATCCCTCGCCGGGCTTCCGGCATTCCTGGTTTACTTCTGCACGGCGATCATCGCGGTGCTCGCCTATGTATTCATCTATACCCGCATCACGCCGCACAACGAGTTCGAGCTGATCCGCAACAACAACCCGGCGGCGGCCATCGCGCTTGGCCTCTCCTTGCTCGGCTTCTCCCTGCCGTTGATCAGCGCGATCGCCCATTCCGCCAATGTCTGGGACTGCGCGATCTGGAGCGTGATCGCGCTGATCGTGCAGATCATCGTGTTTTTCATCGTCCGCATCCCCGTGCCAAACCTGCCGCAGCGCATCGCCGATGGCGAACTCGCGCCCGCGATCTGGCTCGGGCTTGCCTCGCTCGCCTTCGGCGCCATCAACGCCGCCTGCATGATCTACTGATCAAGACTTGCTGAAAATGGCCGACAAAGCGAAACAGGAATTCGGCAAGCGCGCGAAGGTCTCGGTCCCGCCGAGCCCGACGCTGCCGCCAAAGCGCTCCAACCACGTCGCGCTGCTGGTGATGGGCACGCTCGCCGTCGGCGGCACCGCCTACACGCTGATGCCGCATGAATGCACGCCGGCTGCGTCAGGGACGACGCCGACCGTGTCCTCGCCCGCCGAATGTCCGCCGCGCGGCTCGTCTTCCAGCAGCCATGGCGGCTCTAGCGGATACCGCTACGGCTATTCGTCGAGCGGCTCGTCCAGCTCGACGGCAGCCACCACCGATGCCAGCTCCAGCACTGTCAAGCGCGGCGGCTTCGGCAGCTTCGCCCACAGTTTCTCGTCACACTTCTCATTCGGGAGCTGAGATGCAACTTGCCGTGAGCCCTGTGGCTTTCACTTGCCATGCGCCGGCACCTGCCCAACACTATCGGCCCTTCATCCATCGCAGGCAGGCCCGCTTCATGAAACGCTCGCGCCGCGTCGTGCTGACACTGATGGGAAGCGCCGCTGTCGGCGCGGTCTCCATGGGCCTCACCCCGCGCCGCGATTGCGGCCCCGGTATGGTCGCGGCGCCGGGACCGGACGGGCGGCTCTATTGTCGTGCACGAAACGGCTTCGGTTTCACATCGCATCGCATCATCCATGGTCATGGCCATCATCACGGCCACGGCTTCCACGGCGGCGGCTAGCCGGCTCAGATGCAACGCATCACCTGCCCCGAGCGCGACGACTGGCGCACAACCGCCGAGAGCGCCGGTTTCGATTTCCATACCATCGACGGCGAACGCTATTGGGACGAGCGCGCCTATTACGCCTTCTCACTCGATGAGATCGAACGGCAGATCGAGACGCCGACCGGCGAGATCGACGCGATGTGCCTTGAACTCGTCGGCAAGGCGGTCGAGGACGAGAAATATTTGCGGCGCCTGAAGATCCCGGAAGCCTACTGGCCGCTGATCTCAGACAGCTGGCATGGCGACCAGCTCAGCCTCTATGGCCGGCTCGACCTCTGCTATGACGGAAAAAATCCGGCAAAGTTGTTGGAGTACAACGCGGACACGCCGACTTCGATCTTCGAATCCGCCGTGTTCCAGTGGACGTGGCTCGAGCAGGCGATCGAGCGCAGCGTCATTCCCAAGCGCGCCGACCAGTACAACTCGATCCATGAACGGCTGATCGAGGCCTGGAAGAAGCTCGGCGGCACCAGGCATCTCCACCTCGCCGGCATGATGGAGAGCCCCGAAGATTTTGGCACGCTCGCCTATCTCGAAGATACCGCGCGGCAGGCGGGACTCTCGACGACCATGCTCGATATCGAGGAGATCGGCCTGTCCGGGGACAACCGCTTTGTCGATCTCGACAACCGGCCCATTGAGTTCGCCTTCAAGCTCTATCCCTGGGAATGGATGTTCCACGACGAATTCGGCGCCGAGATCGCGAAGGCGCCGACGCGCTGGATCGAGCCGCCGTGGAAGGCGATCCTCTCCAACAAGGCGCTGCTGCCGTTGCTATGGGAGATGTTCCCGGGACACCCGAACTTGCTGCCGGCATATTTCGAGGACGATCCGGAAGCAGCCCGGCTTGGCACATCCTTCGTGCGCAAGCCACTGTTCTCGCGCGAAGGCGCCAATGTCACCCTCGTCAGCGCCGGCTCGACGCTGGTCGAGCAGCAGGGCCCTTACGGTGCGGAAGGATTCATCCGGCAGGCCTTGGCGCCGCTGCCGAACTTTTCCGGGCAATATGCCGTGATCGGAAGCTGGCTGGTCGATCATACGCCGTGCGGACTATCGGTGCGCGAAGACGAGAACCCGATCACCGGCAACACGTCCCGCTTCCTGCCGCACGCGATTCTTTAACTCGCAGCCGCAACCAGCTTCAGGGGCATTGCGGATGACGCGGCCGAGCGCGGCGCAACACGCGCGGCGGCGCGCGCGGTGTTCGCGCAATACATGCCACGGCGATCCGGATACGGCTTGAAGGCGTCGGTGATCCCGACGACGGATTCGGCCGCGCCCAGCGCCAGCACGCCATCGGGCTCGATCATCCGCGACATCCGCTCGAAGATCGTGGCCTTGGTGTCATGGTCGAAATAGATCAGCACATTGCGGCAGAAGATCACGTCGAAGGTGCCGAGATGGGAAAAATCCTGCAGCAGGTTGAGCTGCCGGTGCTGCACCATGGCGCGGATATCGGCGTTGAGCTGCCAGAGATCGCCGTTCTGCTTGAAGTATTTCACCAGCATCTGGATCGGTAGCCCGCGCTGCACCTCGAACTGGCTGAACACGCCGGCCTTGGATTTCTCCAGCACCGCCTGCGACAGGTCAGTGGCGACGATCTCGGTGCGCCAGCCCGATAGCGCCGGCGTCTCCTTCAGCAACATCGCGATCGAATAGGGCTCCTGTCCGGTGGACGAGGCCGCACACCAGAACCGGATCGAGCGCCGCGCCGCGCGCGCCTGGATCAGCGCCGGCAATATGCCGTTCTTCAGGTGATCGAACGGAAGCTTGTCGCGGAAGAAAAAGGTCTCGTTGGTGGTCATCGCTTCGACCACTTCAGCGGTCAGCGCTTCCGCGCCGCTCTTCATCTTCTGCGCCAGTTCGGAGATGCCCGGCAGGCCGGCCTTGCGCGCCAGCGGCGCGAGGCGGCTTTCGACCAGATATTGCTTGTCCGGGGACAGGTCGAGGCCGGAGCGCTCTTTCAGAAGCTTACGCAGATACTCATAGTCTGAAGGCGTCACGGACGGGCTCCGGAAAACAACTGAACAAGTTTCGGCGCGATCTGGTTGAGCGGCAGCACCGCGGCACATATCCCGGCATTGGCCGCCGCTCCCGGCATGCCCCACACCACGGAGGTAGCTTCGTCCTGCGCGATCACGCTGCCGCCGGCGGCGACGATTTCCTTGCCGCCGCGCATGCCGTCGGAGCCCATGCCGGTGAGGATCACGGCGAGCGTCGAGCCCTGCCAGATGTCGATCGCGGACGTAAACAGCGGATCGACCGCGGGCTTGCAGAAGTTCACCGGCGGGCCGTCATCGAGCGCGATCACGACATCCGCGCCATGACGCACCACCTTCATATGGCGGCCGCCCGGCGCAAGATAAATGCGCCCGGGCTTGACGATTTCGCCGTCGACGGCCTCTGCCGCGGGCCTGCGGCTGGAGCGCGCCAGATGCTCGGCCAGAATTGTGGTGAAGGTTGGCGGCATATGCTGGGTGATGAGGACCGGGTAGCGGTCGATCACCGGACCGATCTCGGTCACCAGCGACATCAGCGCCTGCGGGCCGCCGGTCGAGGAGCCGATCACCAGCGCGCGGGGCGCAGTCGCGCCGAACTGGCGGCGCACCGGCGAGGCAGCCGGTGCTGCGGGCGCGAGCTTGGCATGCGGTTGCGGCCGGTCGAGCGCCGGCGCCAGCGGCGGGCTCGAGACCTGCGTGCGGCGGACTTTTGCCCCGAGATGGCGGATCTTCTGGATCAGGTCGTGGTGGAAGATGTCGGCGGCAGCGCTCTCGCGCGTGCTTTCCGGCTTCGGGATGTAGTCGGCGGCGCCAAGCGATAGCGCCTTGAAGCTGATCTCCGCATTGCGGCGGGTCAGCGTCGAGGCCATGATGACGATGAGGTCGCGCTTCTTGGCGAGCAGTTTGGGCAGCGCCGAAATGCCGTCGAGATCGGGCATCTCGATGTCGAGCACGGCAACGTCGGGGTCAATGCGCTCAAGCTGGTTGACGGCGTCAAGGCCGGTGCGCAGCGAAGCCACCACCTTCATGTCGGGCTCGGCATCGATCCAGCGCGAGATCATGCCGCGGATCACAACGGAATCGTCGACTACCATGACGCGGATCGGCTCGTGCCTGGTCGCACCATGGGTCGCGGAATTCATCAACGCAGTACTCATTTACTCCACCAACGCAGGCACTAACGGCACACAAGAAAAACTAGGGATGCCGAAGGCCGCGAGACCGCCGGGATCGAATACAGATCAGATCAGTCCGACTTCCTGGAATTTGGCAGTCACAATATCTTTGTCGAAGGGCTTCATGATGTACTCGTTGGCGCCGGCATGCAGCGCACGCGCGATATGGGCGACGTCATTCTCGGTGGTGCAGAACACCACTTTCGGCACATCGCCGCCGGGCATGCGGCGCAGATTGCCGAGGAACTCGTAGCCATCCATAACCGGCATGTTCCAGTCGAGCAGCACCGCGTCCGGCAGCTCGCGCTTGCAGGCTTCGAGCGCCTTCTCGCCATCCTCCGCCTCGATGATCTGAAAATCGAGACCTTCCAGGATCCTGCGCGCGACCTTGCGGATGACGCTTGAATCATCGACCACCAGGCATGTTCTCATCTTCGGCCCCTTGCTTCTTCCAGTTCCCTGACAGGACGTTTCCAATTCACTTTAAATGTGCCGCCGAACCCTTTCGGCGGGCTTACGCTGCCTTCATTTCGGGCGCGAGTTCGAGGACGCGATCGACGTCGAGGACGACCATGAGCTGGCCGTCGAGGCGGTGGACGCCGCCGGCCAGCTTGGCCATGCGCGGATCGAGGTTGACGGGGTTTTCCTCGCGGCTCGCCTCGGTCAGGCGCAAGACTTCGCCGATGGTGTCGATGAGGAGGCCATAGGACTCGCCGCGCAGGTCGACGCCGACCGCCATCGGCGGCTTGCCCTCGTCGTTCTTCGGCATCCCGAGCCGGGCGCGCATGTCGACCACGGTGACGATGCGGCCGCGCAAATTGAGGACGCCCGCGATCTCGGCGGACGAGAGCGGAACCCGGGTCAGCCGCTCCGGCATGAACACGTCCTGCACGCGCGAAATCGGCAGGCCGAACAGCTGGCCCCCGATCACGGCCGTGACGTATTCGGCCACGGCCCCTTCAACGGTATCGGTCTTGCTGGTCATGTGCTCGGTCTCTCTAGTTACTTAGGCCGCGCGTTTCACTTCGGCGGTCTGTTCCTTCAGCGCCGCTATCAGGCCGGGCCGGTCGAACTTGGCGACGTAGTCGTGGAAGCCGGCCTGCCGGCCGCGCTCGATGGCGGCAGGCGAGACCATCGCCGACAGCGCGATGATCGGCATCTGGCCAAAATTGTTGTCGGAGCGGATCAGTTCGGCGAACTCAAAGCCGTTCATGTCGGGCATCTCGATGTCGGTCAGCACGACGTCGAAGGTCTGGCCCGAACGCAGCGCCGCAAGGCCCTCCTGCGCATTGGGCGCGGTCCGCACCTTGTAGCCGGCTGCCTTCAGCACCGGGGCCAACATGTTGCGGAAGAAGGCTGAGTCGTCGACCAGGAGCACGGACTGCGCGGCCATCGACGGGCGCATCTCCTTGCGGGAGAACCAGTCGGCAAAAGCCATCGGCAGGAAGTGGCCGACGTCGATCACTTCGGTAGCCTGGCCCTTGATCACGGCCGAGCCCAGAATGCCCTCCTGCGAGCCGGCGACCTCGATGTTGAGGCGCTCCTCGACGATGTCGATGATCTCGTCGACCACAAGGCCCATGGAGCGGCCGTCGTCGGCGAACACCAGGATCGGCTGGGAGCCTGACGTCTGGACAGCCACGCCCGCCATCTGCACCAGCGGCATCAGCTGCTCGCGGTACTGCACCATGTAACGGCCGTTGGAGAGCTCGATCTTGTCGGTGGCGATCTCTTCCAGGCGGGTGACAAGCCCGAGCGGGACCGCCTTGGGCTGGTTGGTGCCGGCG
>DATEJC010000153.1:0-2144 GCA_035278345.1 Bradyrhizobium sp.
GCGCGGATGGTGGAAGAGGTTGCGCAATATGTGGCGCCATTCGCGGCCGAGCATGGCAGCGATTTGCGCGAGATGCACATGCTCGGCACGTCGGGCACGGTCACGACGCTCGCCGGAGTGCACCTTAATCTTCCGCGCTACGACCGCCGGCGCATCGATGGCATCTGGATGAGCGATGCGGATATTTCCGCAACCGTCGCGCGGCTGCTCGGCATGAGCTACCAGGAGCGCATCGCCAACAACTGCATCAGCATCGAACGCGCCGATCTGGTGCTGGCGGGCTGCGCCATTCTTGATGCGATCCGCAATGCCTTCCCGATGCCGCGGCTGCGGGTCGCCGACCGCGGCCTGCGCGAGGGCATGCTGGTCGAGATGATGCGCGAGGACGGCGTGCTGAAGGCGTGCTAGAGCACAGCGACGCGGCGAGCTGGATTCGATATGGCGAAAGACACCACCGGGCGGCTGCATGTCCAGGTCAAGACCGGCGGCAAGCGCAAGCTCTCTTCCAAGCTGTGGCTGGAGCGGCAGCTCAACGATCCCTATGTCGCCAAGGCCAGGCGCGAGGGGTACCGCTCGCGCGCGGCCTTCAAGCTGATCGAGATCGACGACAAATATCACTTCCTCAAGTCCGGCATGACCGTGGTCGATCTCGGCGCCGCGCCCGGCGGCTGGAGCCAGATCGCCGCCAAGCGCGTCGGCGCGCCCGAGAAGGGCAAGGTGATCGCGATCGATCTGCTCGAGATGGGCGAAATTCCCGGCGTCACCTTTGCGCAGCTTGATTTCCTCGATGCCGATGCGCCGGATAAACTGCTCGCCATGATGGGCGGCCGCGCCGACGTCGTGATGTCCGACATGGCGGCCAACACGACAGGCCATCGCAAGACCGACCAGCTGCGCATCGTCGGCCTTGTCGAGGCGGCAGCGCTGTTTGCGAGCGAAGTGCTCAATCCCGGCGGCACGTTCGTGGCAAAGGTGTTCCAGAGCGGAGCCGACGCTGAGCTGCTGGCGCAGCTGAAACGCGATTTTTCCAGCGTCCGTCACGTGAAGCCGGCGTCGAGCCGGCAGGATTCTTCCGAGCGCTACGTGCTGGCGATGGGCTTTCGCGGTCAGCCGAGCCGCTGATCGCGCGCATCCTGGGTTTCTTCGGTGGCGACCTTGACGGCGGCGCTCGCCTTCGCGCTTGCCTCGCCCTTGCGGCTGGAAACCTCGATGGCCTTGCGGCCGGAGATCTCGTGGCCGGCATCGCGGGGCATCTGCCAGAAGAACCAGGCCGAGGCCGCCGAGATGATCGAGACCGCAATGAACGCCGGCGGGAACATGGTGGCGTCGAGCTCGGTGGCGTGACGCAGCAGCATCGTGCTCTCCACCGAGAAGGCGCCGACCGCAACGCCCGCGGAAATCGCCAGCTGCTGGTTGACACTGACCAGCGTGGTGGCGCGGCTCATTTGCGCAGGTTCGACGTCGGCATAGGCCACGGTGTTGATGGCGGTGAATTCCAGCGAGCGGAAGAAGCCGCCGACCGCCAGGATGATCATGATCAGCAGCAGCGGCGTGTGGATGGTGAACAGCGCGCAGGCCGCAAGGAAGATCGTGCTGATCAGCGCATTCGCCGTCATCATGTTGCGAAAGCCGAAGGCGCGGATGATCCGCGCTGCCAGCGTTTTCATGCCCATGGCGCCGACAGCCGACGCAAACGTCACCATGCCGGACTGGAACGGCGACAGCCCGAAGCCGACCTGCATCAAAAGTGGCAGCAGGAAGGGCAGCGCGCCGATGCCGAGACGAAACAGGAAACCGCCGATGATCGCCGCGCGCAGCGTCGGCAGCCGCAGCATCGAGAAATCGAGCACGGGCGAACCCGTGCGGCGGGCGTGGATCATGTAGAGCGTCATCGAGACCGAGCCGATGCCGACCAGCGCCGCCACCACGGTCCACGGCAGCAGATTGAGTCCGGCGACCGACAGGCCGAAGGCGATGCCGGCAAGACCGATGCCGGCAAGCACGAGGCCGTAGAGATCGAACCGCTCGGGATCCTCGCTCTTGATCGGGTCGATGTATTTCAGCGCGAGGAAAATGCCGAGTAGCCCAATCGGGATGTTGATCAGGAAAATCCAGTGCCAGGAGAAATAGGTGGTGATGAAGCC
>DATEJC010000154.1:0-5151 GCA_035278345.1 Bradyrhizobium sp.
CACGCATCCACGCAACCGGAGGCCAATATGCCCATCAAGCACTTTCCCGCACCGGCAGGCATCAAGGCGCCGCCGCTGTCGTTTGCGGCGCGCACCGGCGACTTGCTGTTCATCTCGGGCATTCCCGGCTTCGATGCGCAAGGTAACCTGCCCGATACGTTCCAGGCGCAGTTCGCCAACGTCGTCACCAACATCAAGCGCATCCTGACCGAGGCCGGCGTGACCATGCGCGATCTCGTCAAGGTCAACGTGCTGCTGACCCGCGCAAGCGATGTCGCTGCCATGAACGCGCTCTACGCCTCCGCCTTCGGGCCGGCACCCTACCCTGCCCGTACCACCTGCGTGGTGGTGGCGCTGCCGAACCCGGCAATGCTGATCGAGATCGAAGCGGTGGCGGCGGTGAAGGCGTAGAATAGCTCACCACGCACCGCCCCTCATCCTGAGGAGCGCGCATCGCGCGCGTCTCGAAGGATGGCCGCGGGCACAACCCCTCGACCCGTCATTCCGGGGCGCGCCTCTCGGCGCGAGCCCCGGAATCCATACGCCGGGGCCGTGGTCGTGATCATGACTGCTCGACGGCGCTCTTCGAAATAATGACCGCTCCTGGTTATGGATTCCGGGCTCGCCGCCTCGCGGCGCCCCGGAATGACGTGGAAGGTGTTGCATCCGCGGCACGACGGGCAAATCAGCTGGAATCCCGTCAAGCCCTGCAATGAAAAATATTCCGCTTTTCAGAATCGAAAAATTGGTCTATATGTGATTTCAGCCCGCGCCGCCATGAGGGACGTTCGCGCGATCGTCACGCAAGCGTGGTGCGGGTTGCGATGGACGCTTGCGGCGTCAGCGCGGTGCAAGCCGTGCGGACGAAAACGCCGCAGCGTACGGCGAAGTCGTGTGGTCCTGGCGCCGCGACCCTGGCGTCTATCCGGCCCGCCTGTGTGGGCTCGGCAACGGTGACAAAAAAGGCCGCTCACCGGGGAGAGCACGAAGTAAGCCGTAAAGCCATTGCGCGGGGAAAGCCGGGATGTCTCGGCTGTACCTGTCAAATCCGTGTGCGTTCTCTTCACTACCCATTGCACACGGTGCTGCGGGCGCAGTCGGCGCCCGGCTTTCCCTGCGCCCTCTGTTAGAGAGAGGGAGCAACGAAGATGCAAACCCGGACGAAAACGAGTCGCGGGAACGGGTACGTATGTCTCTCCACCGTCATTGCGAGCGAAGCGAAGCAATCCAGCTTTGCCGCAGCAAGGAAGGCTGGATTGCTTCGTCGCTCCGCTCCTCACAATGACGTGGTTACGCTGTTTGAAACTGAATCAGCAAACTCGGTGTCGTCCCGGCCCCCCGTGCGCAATTGCGCGCTGGGCCGCGACGAGAGCGGAGTGTGTTGCGACCGCCGTCGCAGCCTACTTCTTCACCTGCGCCGGATAATGCCGCTGCAGCACGGCCACCGGCTGCGCGTACGCCTCCTGCAGATCGACGCTCCAGTATTTGAGTTCGTCGAGGGGAATGCGCACGTCGGTGATGGCGCAGCGGACATAGGTTCCCGGCGAGATCACGCGGAAATCGCCGTCCAGGTATTGCACCTGCGCTTCGCCACTGCCCGAGGGGCCGAACTTGTTCAGCAAGATGACGTGCTCCGATTGGAAAGCGGACGACTCAAGCCGCCCGGTCAACGCATTTTCGAATTGCGATCTATCATAAATAAGTCGTGGTGTCCGCCCCTGCAAACCCACCGATTTGTGATGGTTTCGGGGCAATCCTGCATGCTAGCCTTTCGGCATGGATCGCTGCCGTCAAGCGCCATACCAATCCCGGCCCTCACACATGCGCCTCCTGTCAGCAGCCCTGATCCTGACGCTCTCTGCCCTCGCCTGCACGACGCGCGCCGCAGCAGCGCCGCAGCAGGTCGATATCCCCTCCGGCAAGCTCGTGCTGCACGCCCAGCTCTACAAGCCCGAAGGCAACGGGCCGTTTCCGGCCGTGATCGCGCTGCACGGCTGCGGCGGCCTCGGTGGCCAGAGCGATCCCGTGTGGCCGCGTTATCGCGAATGGGCGGAGCACTTGTTGAAGGCGGGCTATGCCGTGCTGCTGCCCGACAGCTTTGGTTCGCGCGAGGTCGGTCCGCAATGCCGCGAGAAGGAGCGCAAGGTTCTGGCGCGGCGCGAGCGTGTCTCCGACATCGCGGCCGCGCACAAATGGCTGCTCGCGCAGGGCTGGGTGGCGCGCGACCGCATCAGCCTGATCGGCTGGGCCCATGGCGCAAGCGCCGTGCTGTGGGCGGTGCGCCCGCAACTTGCCCCCCGCGGCAAGGAGCCGGACTATCGCACGGCGATCGCCTTCTATCCGGAATGCCGCATCTCCTCGCGCACCGGCTGGAGCACGCGGGTGCCGATGCTGCTCCTGATCGGCGCCAGCGACGACATCGCTTCGCCTCCGCTGTGCAAGCAGATGGTCGACGGCGCACGAGGCCGCAGCGCGCTGACGCGGATCGTGGTCTATCCCGGCGCGCCGCACGATTTCGACCGCGCCAACCTGCCGCTGCGCGCGCTCGACGGCAACGATCCCGCCGCGCCCGAGCATGGCCATATCGGCACCGACGCGGACGCCCGCACCGACGCGCAAAAGCGCGTCGCCGAATGGCTGGCGCGTTAGACAGCATCCGAACCGTGGCCGCGACTTTCACCTCTCCCGTAGGGAGAGGTCGGCGCGAAGCGCCGGGTGAGGGGCTCAGGTGTCACGAGGGAACGAAACCCCTCACCCGGAACGCATCTGACGATGCCTTCCGACCTCTCCCTATGGGAGAGGTGAGGCCCCATCGCGCCGAAGGCTTGCTCCTAGAACAAACTCCCCTGGTCGGCCGAATTGGCAGCCGCACGTCGCCGCCTCGCTTCGCGCGCGGCCGATCGCGGTGGGCTTGTCGGCGCGACGGCGGCCGCGGGACGATCGGCATCCGCGGTGGCACCGATCTTGCCGTCGGCGAACTCGACCGACAGGCGCGCATGCGGGCCCACTGCGGCGGCCGTATGAACCGGATGACCGCCCGCATCGCGCACCAGCGCAAACCCGCGGGCGAGCACGCCGCGATAGGAGAGCGCGGTGAGCAGTTGGCCGCGATGGGTCACGCGGGCATCGAGCCGCTCGAGCAGCGTGTCGATGGCGCGAGTCGCGCGTTCGGCGAGGCGATGCGTGCGCTCCCGGTTGCGGGCAATCGCCGTGCGCTGCGCCTGTGCATTGGCAAGCTTGGAGGCCTTGAAGCGCAGCTCGAGGCCGGCAAATCGCTCGCGGCGGCGATGCAGCAGCGAGCGCGCAGAGTTGGTGAGGCGTTCGCCGCAAGTGGTCAGGCCCTGGCGCGCATGCGTGACCTGGCCGCGCAGCACCCGCAGCGTCAGCCGCGCGCTGGACGCGGCGAAGCGGCGGAAATGCGCATGCGTGTTGGCCCTGAGCCCACGGGGCAGGGCGCCGCCCGCGGCGTCGAGCCGCTGGCGCGGGATGGCGAGCAGTTCGTGGGCTGCCGGCAGGGCGCGCGCGGCGGCGCGCAGCTCGTTACGGCGACCTTCCTGCGCGCGCTGCCAGCACATCAGGGTGCGGCGGCCGAGGCTGTCGACCTCGGCGAACAGCTCGCTGCGCACCGGCACCGCCATTTCGGCAGCCGCCGTCGGTGTCGGCGCGCGCTTGTCGGCGGCAAAATCGATCAGCGTCACGTCGGTCTCGTGGCCGACCGCGGAGATCAGCGGAATCATGCTGTCGGCGACGGCGCGCACCACGATCTCCTCGTTGAACGACCAGAGGTCCTCCAGCGAGCCGCCGCCGCGGGCGACGATCAGAAGATCAGGGCGGGGGATGCGCCCGCCCTCGGGCAGCGCGTTGAAGCCGCGGATGGCGGCAGCGACCTGCTCGGCCGAGCCGTCGCCCTGGACTTTCACGGGCCAGACCAGCACCCGGCGCGGAAAGCGGTCCTGCAGGCGGTGCAGGATGTCGCGGATCACGGCGCCGGTCGGCGAGGTGACGACGCCGATCACCTCGGGCAGCCAGGGCAGCAACTGCTTGCGCCGCTCGTCGAACAGGCCTTCGGCGGCGAGCTTCTTCTTGCGCTCCTCCATCAGCGCCATCAGCGCGCCGATGCCCGCGGGCTCCAGCGCCTCGATCACGATCTGGTACTTCGAGGAGCCGGGATAGGTGGTGAGCTTGCCGGTGGCGATGACCTCGAGCCCCTCCTGCGGCTTGAAGCGCATGCGGGCGTGGTTGAACTTCCAGATCACCGCCTCGATCTTGGCGTTCTCGTCCTTCAGGGCGAAATAGCAATGGCCGGAGGAATGCGGGCCGCGGAAGCCCGAGATCTCGCCGCGGACCCGGACATGGCCATAGGCGTCCTCCACCGTCCGCTTCAGCGCGTTCGACAGTTCGGAGACAGTGAATTCGGGCGCGTTGGCAAGCTGTTCGGTAGGCATCTCAAGCGATTCGGCTGTTTGGGCTTTGTTGGCAAGTTAGGGACTTAAGCCCACCCCGCCAACGGGGCTTGCATTGCCGAGCACTCTGTAGTATAGAGTTCTCTATAATGGATCGATTTCAAGGAGAATGATGATGTTCGGACGATTCGTGCGCGGTGGCCTGAGTGCCCTCAAATGGGCGCTGTGCGCCGTCGGCGTCCTCTCGGTGGTCGTGTTGGCGATGCTGTCCAAGCCACTGCAGCGTCCGCCGGAGCTCCGCTCGATCTCCGAGACGGTGCGCGCCGTCGACCGCAGCACCATGCCGGCCCTGCAGCGCTTCTCCGCCCGCGACGGCACTGAGCTCGCCTACCGCCACTATCCGGCGCGGGGGGCAAGCAGCGGCCGGATTGCCATTCTCGTGCATGGCTCGTCCGGATCGAGCGTCGCCGTGCACGCGCTGGCGGACGCGCTCGCGGCGCGCGGCGTCGCGACCTGGGTGCCTGATGTCAGGGGCCATGGCGGCTCCGGCACGCGTGGCGACATCGGCTATTTCGGCCAGCTCGATGACGACCTCGTCGACCTCGTCGCGCTGGTCCGCAAGGCCGCGCCCACCGAGCCGCTGACGCTGCTCGGCCACTCCAGCGGCGGCGCCTTTGCGCTGCGCATCGCGGGCTCGCCGATGCAGAACCTGTTCGCCCGCACCGTGCTGCTCGCGCCCCATCTCGGC
>DATEJC010000155.1:0-5221 GCA_035278345.1 Bradyrhizobium sp.
CGACTTCAGCGCCCAGCCATCGACGATGTCGCCGACGAGATAGATGGTGTCGGCGTCGTGGCTGCGCAGGAAATCCAGCAATCGGTCGGCTTGCGAGCCGCGGGCTCCGAGATGGACGTCGGAGATGAAGAGAGTGCGGAAGCGCCGTTCGGGGTTCTCATCACTCAAGGAGTTACTTCCCATGCAGGTGCCCTAACAGATTCGCATGACAGACCGATGACGGTCCGCGCGGCAACTCTTCGATTGGAGCACGATCTCTCCGGAAAAGCCGGTACCCGCTTTTCCCGGATCATGCTCTGGCCACTTATGAGAATCAGTCGCACGTCCCTGACCGGGCAAATAACAGCGCGATGCGACAAGCAGGCGACACTCGGACTCGTCGTCAGCAGAATGACGGCTAGTGTTGCCAAAAAAATTGGGTTAACGCGCCGGGTTCCAGCGATCGCAGAACGTCGCTCAGTAGTATTTGTGAAAATGATGGATTGGCCCGTGGCCGTGACCGACTGCGAATCGATCGGCAGCCGCAATCGCCGCGCTCACCCACGCCTTGGCGTTGCGAACCGCGGTCTCCATCTCCTCGCCCTTGGCAAGCCCTGCTGTTATCGCCGACGACAGCGAGCAACCGGTGCCGTGCGTATTGTCAGTTGGCACGCGCCGCGCCGACAGCGGGATCGTTCCCGCAGCCGTGACGAGGTAATCGATGCTGTCGGCGCCCTGCCCGTGGCCGCCCTTGATCAGCACGCCGCGAGCGCCCAGCGTGAGCAGCCGCTTGCCCTGATCGGCGATAGCGCTCTCGGTTGTCGCCACCGCCTCGTCGAGCAGCGCGGCTGCCTCCGGCAGGTTCGGCGTAATCAGCGAAGCGAGCGGGATGAGTCTTGTGCGCAGCGCCTCGACGGCGTCAGCCCTGAGCAGGCGATCGCCCGATGTTGCGACCATCACGGGATCGAGCACGACGTGCTTCGGCCGCCACCTTGCCAGGCCCGCTGCGATCGCACCGATCACCGAAAGCTCTGCCACCATGCCGATCTTGACCGCGCCGATCCTGAGATCGGAGAACACGGCATCGATCTGGCTCGTGACGAACTCCGCCGGCACCTGATGGATGCCGGTCACGCCTTGCGTATTTTGCGCGGTCAGCGCGGTGACGACGGAAGCGCCGTAGACGCCGAGCGCGGCGAAGGTCTTCAGATCGGCCTGGATCCCGGCGCCGCCGGAGGAGTCGGAGCCGGCCATGGTGAGCGCGACCGGCGTGGTCATCGCGGGGCTCGCGCGGCTGGTGGGAACGGGGCCATGGGTTGTCCTAACGCGGCGGGCCATGGGCAGCAAGTTGGCTTGCATTGGCCGCCCGGATTTGGCCTATTGCCCCGAAGCCTACCCCTCGGAGACCTCGGCGATGGTGCCCTTTTTCGTCCAGATCAAATGCAAGCTCGGCCAGTCCTACACGGTGGCCAATGCGCTGGCCGAAGCCGAGATCGCATCCGAAATCTATTCAACCGCCGGCGATTACGATCTTCTGGTGAAGTTCTACGTCGACAAGGACACCGACATCGGACACTTCGTCAACGAGAAGGTACAGGTGCTGCCGGGCATCCAGGACACCCACACCATCATCACCTTCAAGGCGTTCGGCTCCTCCTGAAGGGGTCGTCATTCCGCCGGGTTTAGATTCAATTCAAGTTTTGCATTCATTCTGTCGACGTTTGGCTGGGGGGCCAGGCGCCGTTGCCCTGCTGTGCGCAGGCGAACGGGCCATGCTCCGGAAAGCCGACATGTCCCATTTTGGACCAAACCTCACGAGCCTGACTGCCATCAGCGGAAAGCCGGCCATGCTCCTCGCCGTGCTCGTCGTGGTGGCCGGCTGCGCGCAGCAGCGCAGCCAGCAGGAGGCAAATGCCGCCCTGGTGGAGCCCGAGCCGGCGCAGCCGGCCTATTGCCAGCCCGCTCCTGCCCCCGACTGCGAGTTCAAGAGCGCCAACCGGCGGACGGTGGACCCTGCGGAATTTGCCCGGCTCAAGCTCGCCTACGAGCGGCGGTGCATCCGCCACGCCGAAAAGGCCGAGCGCGAGCGCATGCGCGAATTGCAGGCCGCCGGCGTCTGCGAGGGCCGACCCGCGCCAGCGCTGGCCACCAGCCGGTAACATTATGACTTAAATGCACCCCGGCCGCGGCACGGTTTCGCCATATGTCGATCATGGGGAAGCCCCGAAGTTTTCCGTTAGCTAGGGCGTCGTCAATCAGGAGCCGCGGCGGTGGGTTTCTGAGGGGGAATTAGTCGCGAGTACCACCATGGGGACGCTCTACGATTTGCTCGGAGCCCTTCCGAACGATGATGCGGAGGCTTTGAGGGTCGCGTTTCGACGGGCCGCGAAAGCGACCCATCCCGACACCAATCCCGGTAGTCCGGACGCCGCGCTGCGATTCAGGCAGCTGGTTCGCGCGCACAACATCCTCAGCGATGCCGAGCAGCGCGCGACCTACGACCAGTTGCTGGCAATCGCGACGCGCCCGCCTCCGCCGCCGCCAGCACCGCCTGCGCGCGTGGCGGTCTATGAGAAGATTCACCGCGGCGCCACCAACACGATGGCGGCCACCTTCATCGCGGCCGCGCTGATCGCCGGCTACACCGTGTTCAGCCACATGTCCAAGACGTCGGCGATGTCGGACGGCACGGCGAGGATCGCCGAGAGCGCGCCGCTCGAGGTCGCCTCGGCCTTGTCACGGCCGACGAGCGTTCGCGACGCCGCGGCTGAAAAGCGCGAGAGCGTTGTTGCCGTCAACGAGCCCAACGCGACGGACACGATTGCAGCCGCCGCCAATGCGATCAATCCGCCGCTGGCCGTCATCTCGTTGCCTGCACTTGCGCCCACACCCGTGGCGGCTCCGGCCGATGCCAGGACCTTGCGCGAGCGCGGCATGTTTGCCTATCGCGGCGGCGACCTCTCCGGCGCGCTGGCGCATTTCAATCTGGCGATCGCGCAGGACCCTGGTTTTGCGCCGGCATACATCGATCGCGGCATCGTGTTCTATCGCATGCGCAACTTCGAACGCGCCTTTGCCGACATGGCGCATGCCAAGCGCCTGGCTAAGCCGGGCAAGGACAAGCCCAAGTCGGTGGCGCAGGCTCCCGCGAAGCCGCCGGCGCCGGTAATCGTCAGCCGCGGGCCGGGACCGCGCTGGCTCATGACGGCGGCAGTCACGCCGTAGCGCGCTGCATCAGCGCTCCGCGGCTTTCTTCTTCGGCCGTGGCGGACCTTCGACCGGCGGCAGCGACTTCAGATATTCGGCCATCGCGTCGCGATCCTCTGCCGAAAGCTGCGACGTGTTCTTGATCACGCGCGCCATCGAGCCAGAGGCCTTGTCACCTTCCGGCAAGTCGCCGGTCTCCAGGAAGTAGGCGACGTCCTTCACGCTCCACTCGGCAAGGTCGCCCTTTTGCGTGATGTTCGGCACCCACCCCTCGCCTTCGGGATTCGGCCCGCCGGCAAAGCGCTGCGCGGTGATGATGCCGCCGAGGGAATTGCGCGGGCTATGACACTCCGCGCAATGACCCAATCCGTTGACGAGATAGGCGCCACGATTCCACGCAGGCGAATGCGCGGCATCGGCAATCACGGGCTTGCTGCCCATGAACAGCCATTTCCATACCCCGACCGTGCGGCGGATGTTGAAAGGGAACGGCAGTTCGTGGTCGCGCACGCGGCCCTTCACCGGCGCGAGCGTCTTGAGGTAGGCGAAGAGATCGCGGACATCCTCGACCTTCGCGAGTTGATAGGAAGCGTAGGGAAAAGCCGGATAGTAGTGCGCGCCCGCAGGTGAAGTCCCCTTCAGCACGGCGGTGACGAAATCCGCCTCGCTCCAGCGCCCGATGCCGTCGCTGGGATCCGGCGAAATGTTCGGGACGTGGAACGTGCCGAACGGCGACGGCAGCGCCAGCCCGCCGCCGAGCCTGGTGCGGTCGGGCTGGTTCGGCACGGCATGGCAGGAGGAACATCCGCCGGCATTGAAGATTGTCTGGCCGTTGGCAACGTCAGGCCGATAGGCCGGCAACGAGCCCGCGGCGACAACTGCCGGAACGGTGAGCCACCAGAACAGGCCAAGACCGGCTGCGACAATCAGCACCAGGCCCAGGAGAACACGTTTCAGCATTCACCGATCCATTGTCGAACAAGCCTCTGATGCGCGCCAGTATGGCGGCATTCGCCGCAATATGCTCGCTGGAAATTTCGCACCAAGAGCGCCCGTTCGGGAATAAATTCGCAAACATGTTGTTTTGAAGCTGACAACAACAGGGAGAGAACCATGAAGAAGATGTTGCTTGCCACCGTCGCGCTCGGTGCGGCAGTAGCCCTTGCGGGGCCTGCCTTCGCCGCCGACAAGTACAAGGTGACGCTGAATGGCAAGGCCGAAGTGCCGCCTACTACCAGCAACGGGACCGGCAGCGCCGACGTGGAATACGACCCGGCAAGCAAGAAGCTGAGCTGGAAGGTGACCTATTCCGGCCTTACCGGTCCGGCCACAGCGGCGCATTTCCACGGGCCCGGAGAAGCCGGCAAGAACGCCGGGGTTGCCGTTCCGATCCCCAACATCGCCACGAGCCCGGCTGAAGGTAGCGCCACGCTGACCGACGCGCAGGCCGCCGATTTCGTGGCCGGCAAGTACTACATCAACATCCACACCGCGGCGAACCCCGCCGGCGAAATCCGCGGCCAGGTCACGAAATAAGAGCAAGAAACAGCCAGGAAACAGCAACGAAGGCGATATCGGGACCGGACGCTTCAGGCGTCCGGTCCCTTTGTTTTGCGCTGCAGTCCTCTCGCCAACGGTACGCCATTACTATAGCCTGATCATCGCTCCGGCCGACCGGAGCATCATTTTGATCATCGCCTTGTTTCTCTCGCCTAGTTGGCCCGGCATGTCCCTGCAGGCACCAGCGATTGTCGATATTCGCCCCAGCACAACGGAGCAGTCATCGGCCCTGATGCGATGGCTGCGCGGGATCGGTGTGCGGCAGGTGCGGCTGGTCTGCGGCCTCATCATGTTCGCCTACATCTTCTCGCACTTCTTCAACCACGCGCTCGGCAACTACTCCTACGCAACCATGGAAGCCTGGCTCAGATTCCATATCTGGTGGTGGCGGATTCCGGTCGTCAATCTAACGCTCTACGCGGCGGCGACGATTCATTTCCTGCTCGGGCTGTGGGCGCTCTATCAGCGCCGGGCG
>DATEJC010000156.1:0-9304 GCA_035278345.1 Bradyrhizobium sp.
GCGCGAGCTCGGGATCGCCTGCGACGGCGACAGTTTTGCCATTGGCGACACCTTCTTCACCGTGTGCCCCTGGTGGGATGGGCCGGTGGTCAAGCAGCGGCTGGAGGCGCAGCTGCATGAGGACTCCGCGAAACGGCTGCAACGCTGGATCTGGGTGCATCATTCGCCGCCGGCGAACTCGCCGACCAGCTGGGGCGGCAGGCGCTTCTTCGGCGACGTCGACCTCGTGCAATGGATCGCGCGCTACCAGCCCTCGATCGTGATCTCAGGCCATGTGCATCAATCGCCGTTCATCGCTGACGGCTCGTGGTTCGACCGGCTCGGCGATACCTGGGTGTTCAACACCGGCCTGCAACCTGGACGTCCGCCGGTCTATATCGTGCTCGACATCGACGAAGGCACGGCGTTCTGGCTGCCCGCTGGCGATGCGCGCTACATCGACCTCAAGGCGCCCTTGCTGCGCCCGGCCTTGCCGATCGTGCAGCCGCCGCGCTGGCTCACATCCTTGGATCGGATTGCCGATCCGATCCTGGCGAAACCTCCGACGGCGGCAGGTTGATCATGCTCTGTAGCACTTCGCCGACCATGGCCAGATGCGTGCCGTGGCCGGCATATTGCCGCTTCAGGTCGGCGAGATAGGTGTTGGCGACGTTGAGCCGCTGCGCCAGCATCCGCGCGATCAGGATCGCGGCGCCCGGCTGCTGGTGGAGGAAGGCCGCCGCGTCGTCGATCTCGTAGATGGTGGAATCCTGCGCGGCGCGCACCGTCGCGGTGTGCGGCATGTCGAGCAGCACACTCATTTCGCCGAGCACCGCGCCGGGCTCGGTGATGGTGGCGACGACCGCATCGCCCTTGATTACCTCGAGCCGTCCCTCGATCAGCACATAGAGATGCCCGGTGCGGCCGCCTTCATGCAAGACCTCGGTGCCGGCGGCGACGCTGCGCCGCGCTCCACCGATGCAATATTCCAGGATGTCGCGCATGTCTCACCCAACCCTGCACCAGACTAGGCGGGAGCATGGCTCCGGGGAATCGGATATTGCGGCGCTCCTGCTCAAATAACCGGCATCGGCCGCCTGCTGCGCAGACAGCGCCGCGAACGGCGAGAGAGCATCAGCCCGCCGTCACCGCCATCGGCTGCCGCTTGCCGTACATCAGGCTGCGCCACAGCCACTCGATCGGGCCGTAGCGATAGCGGCGCAGCCACCACGCGCTGAACGCGACTTGTGCCGCATACAGGGCAAGCGCGATGGCAAGCGCTGCGGTGACACTGAGCCGCCCGAATAGCCCGAGCCCGTAACCGTAGAAGATCCATCCGAGAATCACGGATTGGGTCAGGTAGTTCGTGAACGCCATCCGCCCGAGCGGCGCCGCCCAGGCCAGCATCCTCAGCCCGGCGGGATAGCTCACGCATCCGATCACGATCGCTGCATAGCCAAACGCGAGGACGACGCCGCCAAGGTGCCACTGCTCGGCGACGGTGAGGCCGCCGCCGATCAGCAAGCCGCCCACAGCGAGAATGAGCAAGAAAGCTCTGTGCGCCTCGGGCTGCAGCAGAATTTTCGTGCGCCAGGCGAGCACGCCGAACAGGAAAAGCGCAATGGTGCGCGGGAACACCAGCACAAGCATGGGATACGTGGGCGGCACCTCGCGAATGCGAAATGCAAGCACGTCGAGAAAGCCGCCATCGCCATACACGCGGTTGGCATCGGCAATATGAGCCCAAATCCAGGCATGGGATGGAAATTGCACGATGGCCGGCATGACCGCCAGGTAGAGCCACAGGGCAGTGCCTGCGGCGAGGAGAACCAGCCAGCGCGGCGCGCGCAGGAATGGCAGAACGACGAACCCGGCAATGGCGTATTCAACCAAAATGTCGCCGTTCCAGATCAGGAAGAGATGCACCATCCCGATCACCAGCAGAATGGCCAGCCGCCGCAGCAACAGGATGAAGCGGCGCGGATTGCCGGCCAGCCGGTCGAACTGAATGGCAAGGCCAACGCCGAACAGGAATGAGAACAGCGCCAGCGCCTTCAACTCGACGGCCGCCGCCAGAAAATCCTTCAGCGCGCGATCGATACCGGCTTCCGTGCCGCTCGACGGAAGCAGCTGCTCGAAAATGGAAACACGGAATTCAAAAACGGTATTGATGACGAGAACGCCGAGCAGCGCCAGCCCGCGAAGCACGTCGATGCTGTCGATGCGCTCCGCCGGAGCGACGGGCAATGCCTCGTCGCCGGAGCGCGTGGGGCGGATCGTCGCTGGCGACCGCCCCATGAAGCGCTACGCGTTCTTCAGCGCGACGCGGAATTCGGCCTCGGTCTTGGCCTTGACCTCGTCGAGGGTGACGCCGTCGGCAAGCTCGATCAGCGCCATGCCGTCCTTGCCGTGCTTGTCGATGGTGAACACCGCAAGATCGGTGACGACCATGTCGACCACCTTTTCACCGGTCAGCGGCAGGTTGCACTTCTTCAAGAGCTTCGGGCCGTCCTTGGCGGAATGCTCCATGACGACGACGACGCGCTTGACGCCGGCGACGAGGTCCATGGCGCCGCCCATGCCCTTCACCATCTTGCCGGGGATCATCCAGTTGGCGAGGTCGCCGTTCTGCGCCACCTGCATCGCGCCGAGGATGGACAGATCGATATGCCCGCCGCGCACCATGGCGAAGGAATCGGCCGAGGAGAAATAGCTGGTCGAGGGCAGTTCGCTCACCGTCTGCTTGCCGGCGTTGATGAGATCGGCGTCGACCTCGTCCTCATAGGGGAACGGGCCCATGCCGAGCATGCCGTTCTCGCTCTGCAGGTTCACGTCGATGCCGTCGGGGATGTAGTTCGAGACCAGCGTCGGGATGCCGATGCCGAGGTTGACGTAATAGCCGTCGCGCAGTTCCTTCGCGGCGCGCGCTGCCATCTGTTCACGAGTCCAGGCCATAGGGTGCTCCTGTCGAAATGCTTTTTAGTTGCGCATGATCTGTTCGGAAAACCGGTTCCGGATCATGCGGCCGGGCGCGGACGGGTGTTGCGGAATTCGATGTGCTTCTTCGCGGTGCCGACTTCGACGATGCGCTTGACGAAGATGCCGGGCGTATGGATGTGGTCCGGATTGAGCTCGCCGGCCGGCACGAGATGCTCGACTTCGGCAACGGTAATCTTCGCGGCGGTCGCCATCATCGGGTTAAAGTTGCGCGCGGTCTTGCGGTAGATCAGGTTGCCCGCGGTGTCGCCCTTCCAGGCGTGCACGATGGCGATGTCGCCGAACAGGCCGCGCTCCATGACGTATTTCTCGCCGTCGAATTCCCTCACTTCCTTGCCTTCGGCGATCAGCGTGCCGACGCCGGTCTTGGTGTAGAAGGCCGGAATCCCGGCACCGCCGGCGCGGATGCGCTCGGCCAAGGTTCCCTGCGGATTGAACTCGAGCTCGAGCTCGCCGGCGAGATATTGGGCTGCGAACAGCTTGTTCTCGCCGACATAGGACGAGATCATCTTCTTGATCTGCCGGGTTTCGAGCAGGCGGCTCAACCCGATACCGTCGACGCCGGCATTGTTGGAGACCACGGTCAGGCCCTTGACCCCGGAGTCGCGGATCGCGTCCGACAGGGTCTCGGCGATGCCGCACAGACCGAAACCGCCGGACATGATCATCATGCCGTCCTTGAGAATGCCGTCGAGAGCCGATTTGGCGTCGGGATAGACCTTGTTCATGGGAAATGACCTGATGGGAGGGGAGGCTTGGTGCTGGCGCAATGCGCTGCCCGCGCTTCTATTGGGCTTTTATTAGGCGAATTCTTCGCAGCGCGTCAATGACGGGCATATGGCCGGTTTCCGCGCCACTACGGCCTTGAAAGGGACAAGAAAACCCCTCAAGTTGCGTGGGTTGGCGCCGAACGGTGGGGTGCGCCTCCGTTCAAATCGAACCAACGACCTTAGCTGGATCATGGCATTGACGATGGCCCAAGGAATGAAGCGCCTGGGGATGCCGGTTGCGGCGTTCCTCGGCGTTGCCACGCTGTGCCTGATCGCGACAACCTGGTTCCTCAACCGCGATGCCCTGCAGAAGGCGGTCGAGGCGCAGATTCGTGCCGTCACGGGGCTCGACCTCGTGGTCAAGGGAAAGATCGATATTTCGGTGTTCCCTGCAAGCTACGTCTCCTTCCATGACGTCGGCCTGAAGGGCGGGGCGACTTCCGACCCCGCGCTGCATGTCGACGTGCTGACTGCCAATCTGCGGCTGTTGCCGCTCTTGCTGCGGCGCTTCGAAATCTCCGACGTGATGATGCTGCGCCCGACCATCCACGTGGTGCGCGACGGCAGTGGCGAGAGCAACTGGACGCCATTCGTCGACACCATCGCCAAGACGATGAAGCCCGGCGCCGAGAACCAGGTGTCGTTCTCGGAAATCCGCATCCAGGACGGCGTGCTGAAATACGAGGACGCCGCCAACCACACCACTGAATCGCTCGGCGACATTGATCTCTCGCTGGCCTGGCCATCGATCTCGCGCTCCTTTGCCGCGACCGGGCAGTTCGACTGGCGCGGCGAGCGCATCGACGGCTCGATCAGCGCCAGCGATTTTGTCGCGCTGCTCTCGGGCGAACGTTCGGGACTGAAAGCACGGCTTGCGTCGGCGCCGCTGAAACTTGCCTTCGACGGCACGGTGGCCAACCGCACCAGCCTGATGATGGAAGGCACCGTCACAGTCGACTCGCTGTCGCTGCGCAACGCACTGCGCTGGACCGGGCAGCAGCCGCCGGCCGGCGGCGGCTTTGGCCGCTTCGCGCTGAAGGCGCGCGCCAATGTCGTCGGCGGCTCGGTCGCGCTCACCAATGTCAATGTCGAGCTCGACGGCAATGTCGCCGAAGGCGTCATGACCTTCGCCAATAATGGCCGCCAGACCGTGCAGGCGACGCTCGCCGCAGGCAATCTCGACTTCACGCCTTACATCTCCACGGTCCGCCTGCTCGCCTCTGGCGCGCGCGACTGGAACCGGCAGCTGTTCGACCTCAACGCACTGTCCGCGACCGATCTCGACATGCGCCTGTCCGCCGCGCGGGTAACGGTCGGCCCGACCAAGCTCGGCCGCACCGCGTTCGGCGCCAATTTGCGCAACGGCGCGCTGGCGCTCAGCGTCGGCGAAGCGCAGATGTATGGCGGCATCGCCAAGGGCTCGATCGGCATCGCACGCTCGGACACGATCGCCGATGTGCGCGCCCAGTTCCAGCTCACTGACGTCGACCTGCAGGCCTGTGTCAGCGAATTGTTCGGCATCAACAAGCTCTCCGGCCGCGGCAATCTCAACGTCTCGCTGGTCGCTTCGGGCTCCAGCCCGTTTGGGCTCGCCTCCTCGCTCGACGGCACGGCAAGCCTGACCGGCCATGACGGGGCGATCGCGGGCTTCAATGTCGAGCAGCTGCTGAAGCGGCTGGAACGGCGGCCGCTGTCCGGCGCCGGTAATTTCCGGCAGGGCTCGACGCCCTACGACAACATCACGGTATCGGTAAAATTCGCCGACGGTATCGCCACCGCCGAGGACGTCCGTGTCGAAAGCCCGACCTCGAGACTCTCACTGACGGGAACGGCGTCGGTGCCGGCGCGCGAATACGATCTCAAGGGCATCGCCAGCCTGGTTTCGGCCTCGAGCGGCAGCCCGGGCTTTGAGCTGCCCTTTGTCGTGCAGGGGCCGTGGGACGATCCCTTGATCTTCCCCGATCCGGAAAGCCTGATCCGCCGCTCGCCCGCGACCGAGCCGCTGCTCGATGCAGTCAGGGACAAGAAGACGCGCGATGCCGTCAAATCGGTGATCGACCGCTTCACGGGCGGCCTGCGCCGGCCCGCGCCGGATTCCGCACCCGCCCCCGCCGCTGCTGAGGCGACCAAGCCGAACTAAGACTTTCGTATTGAGAAATGTGCGGACCGTACGCGCCCTGCGCCAATGACCTCCGATTTTTCATCGCAGGGAACACCAATCAGCATCTGGAATGATTGGGAACCATTCGGTAAACGCTCCTAACTGCCCGGTGAAACCCGGCAAAAAGTTAGGGAGAACAACGTGAGATCCAAGGCACTGGTAGCGCTGTCAGGCGCGATTGCGATGGTCGGGCTTCTGTCGGCGACAGCCCCCGCCTTCGCGCAACAAAAGACGATCACCGTCTGGTTCGGCAAGGGCTTCTACAAATCCGAGGACGATGCCCTGCTCGAGGCGATCAAGAAGTTCGAGGCCAAGACCGGCATCAAGGTCGAGCTCTCGCAATACGCCATCCAGGACATGATCCCGAAGACGGTGGCGGCGCTGGATTCCGGCACCGTGCCTGATGTCGCCTACTCCGACAGCTACGACGTGCAGGCGCAGGGCAAGTGGGCCTTCGAGGGCAAGCTGGAAGACCTCTCCGACATCATGGTGCCGATGAAGTCGGCATTCGCGCCAAACACGCTGGAGACGGTCAACCTCTACAACGACGTCGCCAAGAAGCGTGCCTATTACGGCTTCCCGCTGAAGCAGCAGAGCATGCATGTGCAGATCTGGCAGGACATGCTGGAGCAGGCCGGCTTCAAGCAGAGCGACATCCCGACCAAGTGGGAGGATTACTGGTCGTTCTGGTGCGACAAGGTGCAGCCCGCCAGCCGCAAGGCGACCGGCCAGCGTGTCTACGCCGTCGGCCAGCCGATGGGCGTGGAATCCACCGATAGCTTCCAGTCGTTCTACACCTTCATGGACGCCTACAACGTCAAGCTGGTCGACGACAACGGCAAGCTGCTGGTCGACGATCCCAAGACGCGCGAGGGCCTTATCAAGGCGCTGAAGGACTACACTGATACCTACATCAAGGGCTGCACGCCGCCCTCCTCCACCACCTGGAAGGACCCGGACAACAACGTCGCTTTCCACAACAAGACCATCGTGATGACCCACAACTTCACGATCTCGATCGCGGCGAAGTGGCTCGACGACGCCAACAACCCGGCGCTGACGCCGGAGCAGCGGGCGCTCGGCAAGAAGAACTATGACGAGGTCATCATCACTGCGTCCTTCCCGAACAAGCCGGATGGCACGCCGATCAAGTACCGCTCCGACGTCAAGACGGGCCTGATGTTCGCGAACGCCAAGAACAAGGCGGAGGGCAAGGAATTCATAAAGTTCCTGATGCAGGAAGAGAATCTCCGCCCCTACATCGAGGGCGCGCTCGGCCGCTGGTTCCCGGTAACCACCGCCAGCCAGCAGAGCCCGTTCTGGCAGGCCGATCGCCATCGCAAGGCCGTGTACAACCAGTTCACCGGCGGCACGACGCCGTTCGACTTCACCAAGAACTGGAAGTTCACCATCCTGAACAACGAGAACGCCTGGGCCAAGGCGATGAACCGCGTGGTCAGCGAGAAGGTGCCGGTCGACAAGGCCGTCGACGAGCTGATCGCCCGCATCAAGCAGGTCGCGGGCTAGCATGCTACTCCTCCCTCTCCCCGCTCTGCGCGGGGAGAGGGTCGGGGTGAGGGGCTATCCTGGCCGCGGTGCTCGCGGAGAGTCCCCCTCACCCGAATTGCATCTTCGATGAACATAGCCGTAGCTTCGCTTCGGCGTTCTTGTAGATCGGCCGCCGGAGGCGGCCTATGCTCTCCCCACAAGCGGGGCGAGGTGTAAGATAACTCCGTCTGCGAAATGCGGCGAGCCGCTATGATGAGTAACTAGCAATGGCGATCACGCTTTCGGGCGATCATGCATTCCCTGCTCCGCCTTTGTCGGCGCGGCTGACCACGCCGCAGGTGTGGGGCATCATCCTGCTCGTACCCTATCTGCTCGTGTTCCTCGCCTTCGTCGTCTACCCCGTCTCCTATGGGCTATGGCTGGCGCGGGCGCCGGGCAACTATGTGGCGCTCTATCACGATCCGATCTTTGCGCGCGCCGCGGTCAACACGCTGATCTTCCTCGTGGTCGGCATCAATCTGAAGATGGCGATCGCGCTGTTCCTGTCCGGCTTCTTTGCGCAGCAGCGCGTCTGGATCCGCTGGCTGTCCGTGCTGTTCATCCTGCCCTGGGCGGTGCCGTCGATCCCGACCATCCTGTCGGTACGCTTCATGCTCAATCCCGAATGGGGCATGATCAACCAGATCATCTTCAAGCTCACCGCCGAGGACGGCCCGAACTGGCTGAACGATCCCGTGGTGGCGCTCGGCATGGCGATCGCCGTGCACATCTGGAAATCGCTGCCGTTCTGGACGCTGATCCTGCTGACCGGGCGGCTTGCGATCTCGCATGACATGTACGAGGCCGCCGACGTCGACGGCGCCAGCTGGTCGCAGAAATTCCGCTACATCACCTGGCCGTCGATGCGCACGCTCTATGTCACCTGCACCCTGCTGTCGATGATCTGGACGCTCGGCGACTTCAACAGCGTCTATCTCCTCACCGGAGGCGGGCCGGCGGACCTCACGCACGTGCTGTCGACGCTCGGCATCCGGTATCTGCGGCTGGACCAGCTCAGCCTCGCGATGGCGTCCATCGTCTGCGCGCTGCCGCTGGTGCTGCCGCTGGTCTATTTCATGATGAAACGGTTGTCGCGATGAAGCTCCCTTCCTTACGCGAAGTCGGCACCGAGGCGCGGCTGCTGCTGATCGGCATCCCCGTCTTCATCTGGACGATCATTCCGATCTACCACATGTTCCTGTTCGCGATCTCGCCGAAGGAGGATGCGTTCTCCGGCAAGCTGTGGCCGGCGCATCCGACGCTGAACAATTTCAAGATCGTGTTCTTCCAGGAGCACTATTTCCTGCGCGACTTCTGGATCCAGTTCTGGAATTCCACCGTGATCGCGCTGTCGGCGGGCGTGCTGACGCTGTTCATCGCCACCGCCGCCGCGTTCTCGATCTCCCGGCTGCGCGTGCCCGGCGGCCGCGCGGTGATGAACCTCGCGCTGCTTACCTACTTCATCCCCGCAGCGTTCCTCGCCGTGCCGATGTACCGCACCATGGGCAATTACGGCCTGCTCAACAATCACTGGTCGCTGATCCTGGCGATGGTGACGATCGCCTCGCCCTACGCGATCTGGGTGCTGAAGCAGGCTTCCGACAAGCTGCCGGTCGAGCTCGATGAAGCCGCCACCATGGACGGCGCCACCACGATGCAGCTGTTCCGCCTCGTCTATGTGCCGCTGATGATGCCTTCGCTGGTCGCGGTCGGCACCTATGCCATCCTGCTCGCCTGGAACGAATATCTCTACGCGTTCCTGTTGCTGTCGAAGGACACCGACATCACCCTCCCCGTGGCGCTGGGCAACTTCCTCGCCGCCGACGACTCGCCGTGGGAGCTGTTGATG
>DATEJC010000157.1:0-15903 GCA_035278345.1 Bradyrhizobium sp.
TTACGCGGCACGGCTAACCCGATTGTGATGGACAATTCGTGTTAACGCTTTGCGTGACGCAGTTTGCATGTCACCATCGCAAGACCTAATCGGGAGGGCCGCGATGCGCTGGTATGTCTCGATCGGAACGGTGCTTGTCGCCGGCATGTTGGCCGGCGGCGATGTAGCCGGTGTTGCCGCGCCAGGGCCGGCGGGCCAGTCAGGCGCGCGTGTCGCCGAGAAGGAGGCGACGGTCGACGTCGAACTCGTGCTCGCGGTCGACGTCTCCTACTCGATGGACATGGATGAGCTGGCGATCCAGCGCGAAGGCTATGCACAGGCCATCGTCTCCAAGGAATTTTTGCAGGCGCTCAAGGCCGGGCCGAACGGGCGGATCGCGGTCACCTATTTCGAATGGGCCGCTTCCACCGACCAGAAGCTGATCATTCCCTGGCGGCTGATCGACGGGCCGGAATCGGCCGATGCCGTTTCCGCCGAGATATTGAAGACGCCGATCCGCCGCGCCTCGCGCACCTCAATCTCGGGCGCAATCAATTTCGCCATACCCTTGTTCGACGAGAACAATTATCGCGGCCTGCGGCGCGTGATCGACATCTCCGGTGACGGCCCCAACAATAACGGCATGCCGGTGACGATCGCGCGCGATACCGCGCTGGAGAAGGGCATCATCATCAACGGCTTGCCGATCATGGTGAAGGAGCCGTCTTATTCCACCATGGATATCGACAACCTCGATTACTACTACGAGGACTGCGTGATCGGCGGCCCCGGTTCCTTCGTCGTCACGATCAAGGACCGCGAGAAGTTCAAGGAAGCGATCCGAACCAAACTGCTGCTCGAAGTCGCCGGCCGCCAGCCCGAGCGTTGGGTGGTGCCGGCCGCAGCGCAGGGCAAGGAACCGCGGGTGAACTGCCTGATCGGCGAGAAAATCTGGCAGGATCGCTGGGGGCGGTGACGTTGCCGTAGCTCTCATAGGATGGCTTCGCTGCGCTCGATCCATCCTACGAATCTATCGTGAAAACCTCGCCACCAGTTCCACATGCGGCGTGTGGCGGAACTGATCGACCGGCGTGACGCCCTCGATCCGGTAGCCGCCATCGACCAAAATCTTCGCATCACGCGCGAACGTCGTGACATTGCAGGAGACGGCGACGACCAGCGGCACCTTGCTTGCGGCAAGCTGCGTGGCCTGCGCCTGTGCGCCCTGGCGCGGCGGGTCGAAGACGACAGTGTCGTAGTCGCGCAATTCCTGCGGCACCAGCGGGCGGCGGAACAGGTCGCGTGCCTCCGCTTTCACCGGCTTTAGCCCTGAAGTCGAGGTCGCCGCCTTTTGCAGTGCCGCCACCGAGCCTGCGTCGCTGTCAAATGCGGCGACGCGCGATTTCGCCGCCAGCTGCAGCGCAAACGGGCCGACGCCGCAAAAGAGATCGGCGACGTGCTTGGCGCGCTTGCTGTGATCGAGCACGAGCGCGGCGAGGGCGTCCTCGCCGGCGGCAGTCGCCTGAAGGAACGAGCCCGGTGGCAGCGTCACGTGCGCCTTGCCCATCGCAATGACGGGTGGGTTACGCATTAGCACCAATTCGCCATGGCGCGTCAGCCGCGCCAGCCGGTGTTGCTGCGCAATGGCAGAGAGCTTTGCAGTCATCGCCGCGGACACCGGGCCCGAGCCGCGAACATCGACATCGAGGCCGCCGCGCGTGGCGGTGAACTGGATATCCAGCGGTTTTCGCACGGGCTTCAGGGCTTCTGCGATCGCCCAGGCCGCATCGAGCGCGCCGCCGAGCGCGGGATCGAGGATCGGGCAGCGATCGATCGGGATGATGTCGTGCGAGTTGGCCGCGGCATAACCGACCTTCAGCACCTCATGCGTGCCCATCCGGGCATGCAAGGTGATGCGGCGCCGCCCGCTGCCATGGGCGTCGACGAGCGGCGCCACTTCGGTTGCGATACCGGCCTGCGCCAGGGTCTCCACGACGATGTTGCGCTTCCAGGCGCGATAGGCCCCCGGTTCCCAGTGCTGGATGGCGCAGCCGCCACACACCGTAAAGTGCGGACAGAACGGCACGACGCGCTCGGGGCTCGCCTGCCTGACCTCGACCAGCCGGCGGCGGTCAGGATGGCCGTGCACTTCCGCCACCTCTACGCTCTCGCCGCCAAGCGTATAGGGCACATAGAGGCTGCCGCCGGGCGCCAGCGCCACGCCGTCGCCGCGATGGCCAACATGATCGATGAGAAGCGTCTCAGCCACGCCGCGCGCCGAGGAAGAATTCGATATTGCCGTCGCCGCCGGCAATGCAGGAGGGGAACACCCGCATGTCGGTGCAGCCGAGCGAGGCCGCAAACGCCATGATGTCGTCGCAGATCTGCTGGTGCACCATCGCGTTGCGGATCACTCCGCCCTTGTAGTTCTTCCGTTCCGCCTCGTATTGCGGCTTGATCAGCGCGAGCAGATGCATAGGCGCCGCGGCCAGCGACAGCGCCACCGGCAGCACAGCCTTCAGCGAGATGAAGCTGACGTCGATCACGACAACATCGGGCCGCGCGGGCAGGCGGGTGTTCTCCAGCTTGCGAATATCCGTGCTTTCCATCGACATGATTTTTGGATGGCCGCGCAGCGAGTGGTGCAATTGGCCGTGACCGACATCGATGGCAAATACCATAGCCGCGCCGTTGGCGAGCAGCACCTCGGTGAAGCCCCCGGTGGAGGCACCGACATCAAGGCAAATGTGGTCCTCGATCTCGATCGGGTATTGCTCCAGCGCGCCGGCGAGCTTGACGCCACCGCGCGAAACGTAAGGATGCGCCGGCTGGGCGTGCAGCACGGCATCGGCGGGGATGATCTCGGAAGCCTTCGACACGGGCCTGTCATTGGCGATGACGAGGCCGGCGTCGATCGCGGCGCGGGCGCGGGCCCGGCTCTCGAACAGGCCGCGCTCCACCAGCACCACGTCGGCCCGCTTGCGGACAGCTTCGCTGTTGCCCTGCTTTGCCACGATCAGCCCGGCTTTCCTGCTGCGAGGCGCACGCATGCCTCGAACGAGGCGAGGTCGTGCCAGATATCCGCTGACCTTGTCTGCGGGACGACCAGCGGCGAGCCATGCAGCTCGAGCGCATGGATCATCATCAGATTATCCGGCAGGCCGAAATTCTCAACCGTCAGCCCGTCGCAGTCGATCAGACGGTTATCGGAAGACGCTGTCACTTTGGTGAAGCGCGCCACGCGCTCGGCATAGGGCGCCGGATCGTTGCAATAGCCAAAGCAAGGCTTGCCGCGTCCGGCCATGTAGCCGAGTTCGTACACGGTGCCGGGATCGGCCCCGGGACCGCGGAACGGCGTCAGATTGGCGATGATTGCGTCGGCGGCATCCATCATCGCTTCAAGTCCCCTGAAGATCTGTAGCGACGCGTCGCTGGCGGCGAGATCGACCGCGGTTTCGAGCGGATAGAGTCCGGTAACGCCGTGGCGCCGGCAAATGTCCTGTTTGCGCTGTCCGATAGAAAGGGCATCCGGCAGGAACACGTCGGGTCCTGCCAGATAAATCTTCATGCATCACCTAGGATGAGGTTCCGACACCTCTCCTTAGGGAGAGGTGGGGGCAGCCGTCGGTCTTATGCGAGCTTGACGCTCTCGGTCTTGAAGTCCTTGCCCAGCGTCTCGAACACCTTGGCGACGATGCCCTTGGCGTCGAGGCCGGCGCGCCCATACATCGCGTTCGGCGAGTCGTGGTCAAGGAACACGTCGGGCAGCACCATCGAGCGCATGCGCAGGCCGTTGTCGAGCATGCCATGGTCGGAGAGGTATTGCATGACATGCGAGCCGAAGCCGCCGACCGAGCCTTCCTCGATGGTGATGAGGATTTCGTGGTCGCGCGCCAGCTTCAGGATCATCTCCTCGTCGAGCGGTTTCATGAAGCGGGCGTCGGCAATGGTGGCGGACAGGCCATGGGCGGCGAGCTCGTCGGCCGCCTTTTCGCATTCGGCCAGACGCGTGCCGAACGACAGCAGCGCAACCTTCTTGCCCTCACGGATGATGCGGCCCTTGCCGATCTCGAGGGGGATGCCGACCTCGGGCATTTCCACGCCGCGGCCTTCGCCGCGCGGATAACGCACCGCGCTCGGGCGGTCGTTGATGGCCACCTGCGTCGCCACCATGTGCACCAGTTCGGCTTCGTCGGAAGCCGCCATGATCACGAAGTTCGGCAGACAGCCGAGATAGGCGTTATCGAAGGAACCTGCATGGGTGGCGCCGTCGGCGCCGACGAGACCGGCGCGGTCGATGGCAAAGCGCACGGGCAGGCTCTGGATCGCCACGTCATGCACGACCTGGTCGTAGCCGCGTTGCAGGAAGGTGGAGTAGATCGCGCAGAACGGCTTGTAGCCTTCGCTGGCGAGGCCCGCGGCGAAGGTCACCGCATGCTGCTCGGCGATGCCGACGTCGAAAGTGCGGTTGGGGAACGCCTTGTTGAAGATGTCGACGCCGGTTCCCGACGGCATCGCTGCGGTGATGGCGACGATCGTCTCGTCCTTCTGGGCTTCCTTGACGAGGCTCTGGCCGAACACGTTCTGATAGGCCGGCGCATTCGGCTTGGCCTTGGCCTGGGTGCCGGTGGCGACGTCGAACTTGACGACGGCGTGATACTTGTCGGCGGAGGCCTCCGCCGGGCCGTAGCCCTTGCCCTTTTGCGTCACGACGTGGACCAGGATCGGGCCGGTCTCCATGTCGCGGACGTTCTTCAGAACGGGCAGCAGGTGATCGAGGTTATGGCCGTCGATCGGGCCGACATAATAGAAGCCGAGTTCCTCGAACAGTGTGCCGCCGTCCATCATGAAGCCGCGGGAATATTCCTCGACGCGGTTGGCGCGGTTGGCGATGATCTTCGGCAGGCGCTTGTTGATCTGCTTGGCGGCCTCGCGCAGCGTGCGGTAGGTCTTGCCTGAATAGAGCCGCGACAGATAGGCGCTCATGGCGCCCACGGGCGGGGCGATCGACATGTCGTTGTCGTTGAGGATGACGATCAGGCGCGAATTCATCGCGCCAGCATTGTTCATGGCCTCATAGGCCATGCCGGCGCTCATCGCGCCGTCGCCGATCACGGCGATCACGTTGTTCTTGCCGCCGGAGAGGTCGCGGGCCACCGCCATGCCGAGGCCGGCGGAGATCGAGGTCGAGGAGTGCGCGGCGCCGAACGGGTCGTAGTCGCTCTCGCTGCGCTTGGTGAAGCCGGAGAGGCCGCCGCCGGTGCGGAGCGTGCGGATGCGGTCGCGCCGGCCGGTCAGGATCTTGTGCGGATAGGCCTGGTGGCCGACGTCCCAGATCAGGCGATCGCGGGGCGTATCGAAGATGTAGTGGATCGCGGTGGTCAGCTCGACCACGCCAAGGCCGGCGCCGAAATGACCGCCGGTCACCGAGACGGCGTCGATGGTTTCCTGGCGGAGCTCGTCGGCGACTTGCCGTACCTGCTCGATCTTGAGCTTGCGCAGATCATCGGGGGTTTTGATGGTGTCGAGGAGCGGCGTCTTACTAAATGCGGTCACAGCGATATTCCAGTTTTTGCATGTCGGAACGCGAGGTCCGACGAGAATTGGGTTTGCGCATCCAGCGCGCGGCGAGCAGCCTGATTGGTTAGCCTAAGCGGCAGGCCAAATCGTTCAATGTGATTTACATCACCTAAGGCGTCTTCCACCCGTCCCGTTCAATTTTCGTGAGCCTTTTGAAGCCCTTGTCCCCGCGCCCATGCAGTGGAACAGCAGCCCAAAAAGCCCATAGAACTGCCAGCTTTACACCAAAGCCCCGCCCAAAGCCAACCCGCGAGGTTCGGAAATGGCCACGATCGGGGTCGCAAGCGCGTGACAGGATTAACCGCGGCGGCGCGCCGTCGGTTCCATCGTGCCCAGTTCCTCGGCATCATTTTGGCCGGATCGGGCGTTTTCGAGCTGTTTCCATGCCCATTCCCGGGCAGTCGGATCGCCCGTGGCGACCGTCAGGGCAGCCTGCGGCACCGCCATGCGCTCGGTCAGCGGCACCGGGCCGCAGACGATCATGAAGAAATCGTAGGGGTGGGGGATTTCGTTGGCCATCACGAACTGGAAGTGAACGCGGAAGAACTGCCAGCGGAAGCTGTTGTAGTGTTCGGGCAGGATGATTTCGCGGAAACGCACGGGCACGATGGTCGGATTCCGGCGCGCCGGGCCGGCATCAATGCCATGCGCGGCCAGCGGATCGAGCTGGAAGAAGTTCATCACGTCCTTGCGGGCCTGGCAGTCGATCCAGTCGATCGAGGGCGCGACCGCAAGCTGACGCATATGGTCGCGGAAATCCTGGGAGGCGGCATGGAAACCGACGATCGGGAAGTTGCCGCCAATGGTGAGCAGAACGATGCGCGGACCGCGGCGGCCGAGCGCAGGATCGAGTTTCAGCGCGCGCGCCAGGATCTCGACGCCGAGGAACGAGCCCGAGCTGTGGCCGACGAGCACGATCTCGTCCGCGCTGCTGGTGCCGGCGACCTTGACCAGATGCTGCGCGAAGCGATCGATCCTCTGGTCCCACTCCGGGCGCTGGCGGTGCGAGAACTGCCAGGTCCAGATCGTGTCGGCCAACAGATAAAGCACGTAAGTCTGGTTTTCCGTATATTTCAAGACCGTGCCGAGCAGCGCGACGAAGACGGCGACTGCCGCCGCGATGCTGAAGAAGTTGGGCACGCCGAGCGCGTCGAGCCCCCATTCGACGGCAAAGGCGATCGCGGCGCAGCCGATCGCTTCCGCCAGCAGGATCAGGTGCGGCCAGGTGATGAAGGTGGCAAAGCGCCAGTTCGCCCTGAAGAAGCGGTAGGCCGTGCCGCGGAACACCAGGCGCCAATAGATCCAGACCGCATGCAGCACCGTGTGCCAGATCGGCTGCGCCAGGTCGCGCTGGATGAAATCCTCAAAGCGCAGGAAGTCGTAGTCGGTGCGGGTCTGCCAGTCGGCTGCCTTGGTCTCGATGGTCCAGGAGGCGATCTCGCCGCTCGCGGCGGCCTGCGGGCGGCTCGTGGTGGCGGAAATGCCGTAGAGGCGCGCGAATTTGCGCAGCTCGGTCCGGAACATCCGGTAATACTGCGCGAGCCCGCGGGGGTCGTATCCCTGGATGTAGATGATATGGCGGTGCTGAACGCGCACTAAGTCGGTTCCCCAATGACGGCGGGACTATAGCAGTCCGCCCGGGGCGGAAAGAGCTAATTCGGTCGCAGGGGACGACTTCCGACGGAAGGTTCGTAGTCCCTCGCGCCCATCACTGTACGTCGAGCGGCTCGGTCCCGGTCGGCTGGCCCGACGCGTCGGTGGTGATCTTGTCGACGCGGGCCTCGGCCTGGCGCAGCAGTTCCTCGCAGCGGCGCTTGAGGGCCTCGCCGCGTTCATAAATGGCGACCGACTCTTCCAGCGGCACCTTGCCTTCCTCGAGCCGCTTGACGATCGATTCCAGTTCCTCGATCGCGCGCTCGAAGGTGAGCTTCTTGACGTCCATCTGGTTGTTCTCGGCCATTTGCGGTTTCCCAAAGCGGCAGACTCGGCCTGACGCGGAATCAAGGAGTTTGGCGCATTGTGGCGGCCTTCTAGCCGCCCATCAATGCCGTGACATGGGCGGCAACCGATTCCTGCAGGCCCTGCAGGTCATAGCCGCCTTCCAGCACCGAGACGACGCGGCCGTCGGCGGTGCTGTCGGCGAGGTCCATCACCTTCCTGGTGACCCAGCCGAAATCCTCGGCCTTCAGGTTCAGCGAAGCCAGGGGATCGCGATAATGCGCATCAAAGCCCGCGGAAATGATGATCAATTCCGGGCTGAACTTTGTTAGTTGCGGCAGGATGAGGTTCTCGAAGGCCGAGCGGAACTTGGCGCTGCCGTCCTCCGGCGCCAGCGGCGCATTGACAATGGTGTCGTGCTCGCCGCGCTCGCCGCGCGCGCCGGTGCCCGGGAACAGCGGCATCTGGTGCGTCGAGCAATACATCACGGTGGGATCGGCCCAGAAAATGTCCTGCGTGCCGTTGCCATGATGGACATCGAAATCGACCACCGCAGCACGGGCGATGCCGAATTTGCGCTGCGCGTGGCGCGCGGCAATCGCGGCGTTGTCGAAGAAGCAAAAACCCATCGGCGTTGATTTTTCGGCGTGATGGCCGGGCGGGCGCACCGCGCCAAACGCGTTTGGATGCTTGCCAGACATCACGGCATCGGTCGCCGACACCGCGCCGCCGACGCCGCGCATGACGGCTTCCCAAGTGCCCGGCGACATCGAGGTGTCGCCGTCGATGTAGATCAAGCCCGAGGTCGGCGCGATATGGCGCAATTCCGTGACGTAATGCTCGCCATGGCACAACATGACCTGGTCGAGATTGCCTTCCGGCGCGCTTTCGCGCACCAGTGCATTGAACTTGTCCTGCGCCAGCACCTGGTCGACGGCGCGCAGGCGGTCGGGCCGCTCGGGATGACCGGGTGGCGTCAGGTGGTCGAGGCAGGCCTTGTGGGTGAGAAGAAGCGTCATGAACGGCCTTGGGTGATACGCCAATCTAGGGCGGTAGCGACAGCTTAGGAAGGGGTAGGCCAAAAGGGCCTTGCAAATCAATTGATTCTGCTGATGCGGCCGCCGGAGGTGGGGCCGATCGGGCTGTTGCCGCGGAAGTAGTCATATAGTGCATCGACGTCGTAGATGCCGGTGAGCTGGTCGGTGCCTTTGGTGAAGGCGGTGAACCCGTCGCCGCCGACGGAAAGATAATTGTTCACGGTGACGCGATAACGCGCGGTTGGGTCGATCGTTGCGCCGTTTAGCGTCATCCGCTCGGCGATGATACGCTCGCCGTCGCCCTTGGCTCCGTCCCAGGCGAAGCTGAACCCTTTCGATACCTGCAGGATGCGCGGGCGCTTCGGATCGGTCCATTGCTGTTCCAGCGCGTCCTTGATCTGTTGCCCGGTCAGCGTCATCGTCACCAGCTGATTGCGGAAGGGCTGTGCGGCGAAGACGTCGGCGTAGGTGACCTCCCGCTTCACGATGTCGGTGCGGATGCCACCGGGATTGGTGAAGGCGATCACGGCGCCGCCGGTCTTCTCGCTGCTGGTCGCGGCCAGCTGCGCATCGGTGATGATGTCGCCGAGCACACTTTCGCCGGCCTGGTCCGGCTGGCGCGAGATGGTTTCGGTCACCGAGCCGGCCAGGCGGCTTGCGATCGGCGCGGAAAGCTTCTCGTAGGAAGCAATCAGGGCCGTTTGATCAGCATTCTTTGCAATCGTCTCACTGCGCACAATGTGGTTCTCGCCGCGCATGGCGACAAAGTCGCGCGTCGCCGGATCGAGCTTGAGGTCAATCAAGGTCACGAGCGTGCCGTATTTGTCGGCGCTGGTGACAAGCTTGCCGTCAATTTCGCAAAGGTAGGCGCGGTGGGTGTGGCCGGAGATCACGACATCGACGGCCTTGTCGAACCTTTTCACGATATCGACGATCGGCCCTGATATGCCCGAGCACCCGCCAAAGTCGCCTTCCTGAAACCCGCCTTCATGGATCAACACCACGATGGCTTCGACGCCGCGCGCCTTCAGTTCCGGGACCAGCGCATTCACCGTCTCGACTTCATCGCGGAATTCGACATTGGCGATGCCGACCGGCGAGACGATCTTTTCCGTGCCTTTCAAGGTAAGCCCGATGAAGGCCACGGGGATGCCGTCGAACTCGCGGATCGCGTAAGGCGGAAAGACGCTTTTGCCCGTGCTCTTCACAATCGTCGAGGCGGCGAGATAGCGGAACTTAGCGCCCTCGAAGCGGTGCGGGCCCTGGCAGCCGTCGATAGGATGGCAGCCGCCATTCTGCATCCGCAAGAGCTCAGCTTCGCCCTCATCAAATTCGTGATTGCCGACGGAGGCGACCTCGAGGCCCATCAGCGACAACGCCTCAATAGTCGGCTCGTCATGGAACAGCGCCGACAGAAAGGGGCTGGCGCCGATCAGATCGCCCGCGGCGACGAAGATCGAGTTCTTGCGTCCATCTCGCAGCTCTTTCAACAGCGTCGCCATATGCTCGGCGCCGCCGGCCGGCACGGTGATCTTCCTGGTCTTGTCGGTGGGATCGTCGATGCGAATGCCGCCGGCGAAGGGCTGCAGATAGCCGTGGAAATCGTTGATCGCGAGGATGCGGAGATCGACGAGGTCTTTGCCTTGCGCCAGCGCAGGCGAGGCGGCGAGGATGGTCGCCAAAGCCAGAATGGAGCGAAGATTTGATCTCATGACAAGCGGCTTGCTGTTTCCCTGGTCATTACGATCGCGAAGCAATCCTTGTCACCGCGCGGAGGGTGGATTGCTTCGGAGCTTACGCTCCTCGGAATGACGGTGGGGTGACAGCCGTACCTCACCCCTTCTTGCGGTCAAAGAACGCCTGGAACGCAGCGACCGCTTCCCTGGAGCGCATGCGCTCGCCGAATAAATGGCTCTCCTGGTCGATGCGGCGGGTCATGTCCTCCGGCGGCAGCTTCAGGAGCTTGCGCGAGATCGCCACCGCCTCGGCCGGCAGCGCGCAGATTTCGCGAGCGACCTTGCGCGCCTCGGCCTCGGTCTGGCCGGGCGCGACCACCTCGTTGACGAAGCCGGCCTCGCGCGCTTCATCCGCATGCATGGTGCGGCCCATCACCAGCGTGGCAAAGGCGCGTTGGTGCCCCATGGTGCGCGGCATCAACAGGCTCGAGGCGCCTTCCGGCACCAAGCCAAGATGGATGAAGGGCGTCGAGAAGGTCGCGGTCTTGCTCGCCAGCACATAGTCGCAATGGAACAGCATGGTCGTGCCGATGCCGATCGCGATGCCGTCGACGGCCGCGATAATCGGCTTGGTATTGTGCGCCAGCGAATACAGAAACTTCGTCGCATTCGATGCCCGCGGCGTGTCGGCGTTGGCTGTGCCGGCTTTGAGGAAATCGTCGAGATCGTTGCCGGCGGTGAACACGCCGCTTCCGCCCGTGATGATGAAGCAGCGGATATCCGGATTGTTCTGCGCGTTGTCGATCGCATCGCTCATCGCGCGGTACATACCTTGCGTGATCGCGTTCTTCTTCTCCGGCCGCCGCATGGTGATCACGCGCGCGTGGTGGTCGTCGGCAACAATCACGTGCTCAGGCATGAACGTACCCCCCGGCTAACCCGCTCAAGGTCCGCGCTGTCGCCCCGCGAGTCATCGGGGGTTATCCTACATGATGTCCGTCCGGGCCCAAGCGTTCGGGCAGGGTTTTTCGCTGCCGCTGCCATGAACAAAACGCGAGGCCGATGCGCGATTATGTCGCGCCGCGGCCGGGTGCCCACCTCTCCCCGATGGGAGAGATGGTCCAAGTCCGGGGATGGATCACATTACCCCAGCAGCACCGCATCCGCGCCGTTCACGGCGTCGGCGCTGTCGGTGACCGTCTTCTCCAGCGAGGTGGCCTGCACCGCGATATTCTCGGCGAAGAACCGTGCGAGGGCCACATGACGCTGCGGGTCACCCTCGCCATTGCCCTTCGCCGCCAGCGCTTCGCCAGCGAGCATGCAGCCGCCAAGGGTTGAGCCGAACAGCCGCAAATAAGGCGTTGCCCCAGCGAGCGCATCGTTCGGCGCCGATGTCATGCGCTCGAGCAGCCACTTGCTGCTCCGCTCCAGCGCAACCAGCGCGTCGCGCAGTTTCGCGCCGGTGGTGCCGAAGGCCGGATCGTTCGAGGTCTCCACCTGCTTGACGATGGCCTCCAACTCACCGAGCAGCTTCCACACGGACTCGCCGTTATTTGCTCCGAGCTTGCGCGTCACGAGATCGATCGACTGGATGCCGTTGGTACCCTCATAGATCGTGGTGATGCGCGCGTCGCGGTAGTGCTGGGCCGCGCCGGTCTCTTCGATGAAACCCATGCCGCCGTGCACTTGCACGCCGAGATAGGCGACCTCGTTGCCGATGTCGGTGGAGAACGCCTTTGCGATAGGCGTCAGCAGCGCGCCGCGCGCCGCCGCATCCTCCCGCACCCCGGCATCCTTGGCGCGCTGCGACACATCGAGCGCCACCGCGGTGGCGTAGCAGATCGAGCGCGCCGCCGCCGTCATGCTCTTCATTTGCATCAGCATGCGCTTAACATCGGGATGCACAATAATCGGATCGAGCCCGTCGCCCTTCTTGCCCAAAGCGCGGCCCTGCTTGCGCTCCTGCGCAAAGCTGAGCGCCTGCTGAAAGGCGCGATCGGCAATGCCGACGCCTTCCAGGCCGACGCCAAGGCGCGCCTGGTTCATCATGGTGAACATGCAGGCCATGCCCTTGTTTTCCTCGCCGATGAGGTAGCCCACCGCGCCGCCGGCATCGCCCATGGTCATGGTGCAGGTCGGGGAGGCGTGGATGCCGAGCTTGTGCTCGACGCCGCTCGCATAGATGTCGTTGCGCGCGCCCAGCGAGCCGTCCTTGTTCACCAGAAACTTCGGCACCAGGAACAGCGAAATGCCGCGCGTTCCCGCCGGCGCATCGGGCAATCGCGCAAGCACGAAATGCACGATGTTATCGGTCAAGTCGTGCTCGCCATAGGTGATAAAGATCTTCGTGCCCTTGAGGCGATAGCTGCCATCCGAGCTGCGCTCGGCGCGTGTGCGCAGCGCGCCGACATCGCTGCCGGCGCCAGGCTCGGTGAGCTGCATGGTGCCGGTCCATTCGCCCGACACCATCTTGGCAAGATAAATCTGCTTCAGCTCCTCCGTGCCGTGGGCATCGAGCGCCTCGATGGCGCCGAGCGTGAGCAGCGGGCAGAGGCCGAAGGCGATATTCGATGCCGACCAGATTTCCGTGCAGGCGGCGTTGATCGCGAGCGGCAGGCCTTGTCCGCCGAATTCTTCGGGCCCCGACACCGCGTTCCATCCCGCGCCCGCCCATTGCTTATAGGCATCCGGCCAGCCCGGCGCGGTCGTGACCACGCCCTTGTCCAGCTTGATGCCATGCTCGTCGCCGATACGATTGAGCGGCGCCAGCACGTCGCTGGCAAATTTGCCAGCCTCCTCCAATACTGCTGCCGTGATGTCGCCGTCGAAATCGCCGTAATGCCCGGCCTCGACGGCGGCCTTCAGCCCCGCGCCATGGTTGAGCGAAAGCAGGATGTCGGCAATTGGCGCGGTGTAGGTCATGGCGGTGCTCGGACTGGACGAGGGATGATACGCTAGCGTATCGCACGAAACGGGCCGAGCCTCAATGGCCGGGCAGGCCATCCTGGTTGACTACGGAGCCAATTACCGCGGGTTTCCGCCCGGGCGGGCGCATTCTCACTTTTCCCCTAGTAAAGCCTGCCGCAAGGGCCGCGCCTTGGTCAGGGAACCGGATCGATGGTAGCTTTTGCCGCTGGGCTGGGGTGAAAATGCGCCGTTGCTGTCTTGTCGTCTGGTTATTGCTGCTCGCGACGGTATTGCCCAACGCCGCCCACGCGCAGTCGCGCGTCGCGCTGGTGGTGGGAAACAGCGCTTACCAGAACGTAGTCGCACTGCCCAATCCACTGAACGATGCCGGCGATATCGGTGCCGCGCTGCGCCGACTCAATTTCGACGTCACCACGATCACCAATGCGCGCTACGACGACATGCGGCGCGCGCTGATCGGCTTCGGCCAGAAGGCGCGCGGCTCGGAGATTGCGATCGTCTATTTCGCCGGCCACGGCATGGAGATCGGCGGCGAGAACTATTTGATCCCGGTCGACGCCCAGCTTGCCGGCGACCTCGACGTCCCCAATGAAGCGATCGGCCTGCAATCCCTGATGCGCGCCGTCTCCAACAGCGCCAAGCTCGGGCTCGTCATCCTCGATGCCTGCCGCAACAACCCGTTCCTGCCGAAGATGCAGCGCACCAGCCTGACGCGCGCGGCCGAGCGCGGCTTCGCCCGCGTCGAGCCGAGTGGAAATATCCTCGTCGCCTACGCCGCCCGCGAAGGCACCACGGCTAACGACGGCTCCGGCCGCAACAGCCCGTTCACGAATGCGCTGTTGAAAAACATCGAAACGCCGGGCCTGGAGATCGGCAACCTCTTCCGCGCGGTGCGCGAGGACGTGATGACCGCGACGGGAAACGGGCAGCAGCCTTTCGTCTACGGTTCGCTCGCCAAGGAACTGATTTTTCTGAAGCCGGCCGGCAATGTCGCGGCGCCGCCGGCATCGGCAAGCCTGGTGTCGCCGCCGGCTGCGGAACCCCCGATACCGTCAAGTCCGCCGCCTTCGTCGCCCGCCGTCCGGCCATTGGCGCCGTCGCCAAAGGCAAGGTTGACCTCGTCCATGCCGCGCTCTCTCGAGGCAGGAGAGGATGGCTTCACCAAGCGCCTTCGTGAGATTGCGGGCAATCGAATCGACGTGACGGTCTTTTATGCCGGAGAGATCGTGCCCGGCCTGCAGGCGCTTGACGCCGTTTCCAACGGAACCGTTGAGATGGCCTGGACCTTAGGCGAATATTATGCCGCCAAGGATCCCGCCTTCAGGCTACTGAGCGGCATTCCCTTCGGCTTCGATCCGATGACGCATGTCGCATGGCGAAGCCAATCCGACGTCGCAGCGACGATCGACGGTTTTCTCGCCGGCTATAATGTCGTCGCCGTTCCCTGTGGCTTGTTCGGTGATCACCCGGATTTTGCGTCGCGCAAGGAAATCAGGGCCGTTTCTGATCTCACGGGCCTGAAACTGCGCGCGGGCGGAATGGTTGGCCAGATCCTTGCCAAGGCTGGCGTTGTCAATCAGGCCATTGCGGGAGGAGACGTCTACGACGCACTCCGGAAGGGCGCAATCGATGCCGCGATCTGGGCCGACCCGAACCGCCTTGAGAAAGTGGGATTCCAGAAGGTGGCCCCGAACATCTACTACCCCGGGGTGGTCACTCCGGGCACGGTGATCGATCTTCTCATCTCGGCGGGCTTCTGGAAATCGCTGGGAACGGCGGGACAACAGCTGGTTCGCGAGGCGTGCGCAGACAATCTTCGCTCCATGGACGCACTCACGCTCGCGAGCAACAAAGCCGCGGTCGGGCGGATGGCGAGCAGCGGCGCCAGGGTGGCTCCGCTGCCGCGGAACGTTCAACGCGCTCTCGTCGCCTGCTGGGACGAACTCGCCGCGGAATATTCGGGCAAGAACAAGGTATTCAAGACCCTGCTGGATTCCGCGGCGCGCCGCCGCGAACAGCTGGTTTCATCGTCGATCCGCCAATAACGAGGCAGCCGGCGCCAAGCTCCCCGGCCGTCGGGCCTGTATCTCCATGAAAAGGGCCAGCCAGAAGGGGCCGGAGCGGTGCAAATCCGCTATTCAGCCTGTTGAATTGCCCGGCGTGCCCCTATAGACCGGCGTGGCCAAACGGGCGTTCGCGATGGCGTCCATCGCAAGAACAATCGACCGGCCCATTGGGGCGTAGCCAAGCGGTAAGGCAGCGGATTTTGATTCCGCCATTCGGAGGTTCGATCCCTCCCGCCCCAGCCAGGCATTCACTCGATCTAAGATTGTGGCCAATTTTTGCGCGAAATTGCCGCAATTTACGGGGATTTTTGTATATTGGCCCGGTCTCCAGTTATCCAAAAATCGGCAGCCTTGGCGAGAATCTCCCAAAAGTCTCCAGCCCCAACCGCAGAAATTCCCGTTTTTGAGGAGACGACGGCGGAGACGGGTTCGAGCGTCACTGAATGGTAGGGTCAGCAGTGCTTTTCGCCACGAGTAGCGGCCGGGCACGCCGAAAAAAGTCCTTTGTAAACCCGGTCTGGCGCACCCGCGATCCCACTATCCGGTGCGGAAGGAGCTAGCGGCAGGCGAACCCACGCCCGAAGTCAATAACTGGGGTCTTTGCAGTTGTTGTGGTCGGAGAAGACGGCCTTGTGCCGCTCATGTCCCCAAATTCGATTGCCTGCGCGGTTGGGGTTCAAACGAAAGTGCGCATTTCGT
>DATEJC010000158.1:0-10674 GCA_035278345.1 Bradyrhizobium sp.
CAAAAGAGGCTGAACGCCAGCGCAGTCGCCAAACCCATGCTCACACCTAACAAGCTTTGCCTGGTCGCACTCGCCACAAGCGGCGTCGCCCAGGGCATCCGCGCGAACGGATCGTCCACCTCCAACATGAACGGCTGCGACTCGATGTCGAACAGCGCCGCTGTGTGCAACGGCTCCAACCTCGGACTTGGCAACAGCTTCGCCAACGGACAGAACAGCGGCTGCGGCAGCAAGCAGTACTCCAGCCCGAAATTGACCGACCCCTACGCCTATCTTGCGAGCAATGTTCCCCCGCTCAGCGATGCCGGATGTGGCGGGAACTACCCGCAAATATCCAAGCATGGCAACAGCTACACAGGGGGCACTGCGATCAAGGACCGCCTCGACCTGAATGCAGGCAACAATTTCCGCTGCGGTGACCAGCAACTCACCGCCGACACCGTGATCTACGCACCGCCCGGGCAGCCTGCCGTCCTGGTCATCGAGAACGGCCAGCTCGACCTTAACGGACACAAGCTGACCAGCTCGAACGGCACAGCCGTCACGCTGGTCTTTTCGGGCACGAACGGTGGTGGCTACCAGCACAACCTGGCCGACAACACCAACGGGCCCGGAGGCCTGATTGATATCGCCGGACCCACCTCGGGCCCCTGGTCAGGCGTGGCGGTCTACCAGGATCCGAACCTGACGAGCGGCGTCGACGTCTCGGCGGCCGGCAACAGCCCGACCTGGAACATCACCGGGCTGATCTACATGCCCCATGCGTCCCTCACGCTGAAGGGCGCGATCGACAAGTCGAACGTCGGCAAGCAGTGCGTTGTGATGATCGCCGATAACTTCCAGATCAGCGGTACGGGCGGCATCATGAAGACGAACACCGGACAATGCGACCAGGCCGGCCTGACGATGCCGACAGCGAACATCCCCGGCGGCGTGGCCCTCGTCCAATGAAACAGGCAACACCACACACCTCACCTGGCAGGCGCGGGTTTAGCCTGATCGCACGAGCAGCGGCGATGAGGGCCGACCAGCGTGGCGTGGCCGCCGTCGAATTTGGCGTCTTTGTCCTGCTTTTGTCGCTCGCCCTTGCGAATGTCACCGATGTCTCGATCTACATCTACCAGCGGATGCAGGTGGAGAACGCAACCCAGGTTGCCGCACAGGCGGCCCTGAAGACCTGCGCTACCCAGCTTCCGGCAACGCAGAATTGTTCCAACTTGACGACCGCCATGCAGAACGCGCTGCAAAGCACCTCCCTTGGCTCAAGAGTTGCGCTGGTGTCCGGCTCACCCACCGAGGGGTATTACTGCATCAATGGATCCAACGCGCTGCAATACGTAGGCGACGTCTCCAGCAAGCCGGCTGACTGCACGGCAGCAGGCATGCCGGCGCTGCAGCCAGGCGATTACCTTCAGGTCCAAACGACGTTCACCTTCCAATCAATGTTTCCGCGGCTCAGCGTCGCCAACATTTTCCCGACGCCGATCAACCGTACCGCGCTCATGAGACTGGGCTGATCATGCGCAATCTGCTGAAATCCCTGTGCCAGAACCAGCAAGGCACGACGGCGGTGGAGTTCGCCATCGTCTCGCCCGTGTTTATCGCGATGCTGTTCGGCGTCATCGGCCTGTGCATCACCTTTTTCCTGATCGGAAGCCTGCACTTCGCGGTGGAGGATGGCGCGCGATGCGCTTCCGTGAAGACCAATATCTGTTCGGATGCGGCAACCACCGTCGCCTACACCCAGAGCCGCTATATGGGTCCGAACGTCTCGCCGACCTTCTCCTACGCCGACGCCGCGTGCGGCAAGTCGGTGACCGGAACGATCAGTTATTCGATGGATCTGGGCTTCCGAACCTTTGTCGTCCCGATCTCGGCGACGGCCTGCTTTCCCTGAGTGATTTGCGTCTTCCTGTCGGCCGGGACAGCCCATTTGCGCTGGCAAAGCCGGTGATCATCGTGATTGGTAATTAGCAGTCGGGGGCCGACGTCACGGCTTGTCCGAGCCGCCGCCTGTGCTGGCTGGCCTGTCTCGCGCAAACCTGCCCCGCAAGAAATCGCACGCGCGCCGATGTCTCACCTTGGTGGACCTGTCGGGGCGCCCGCTCGAACGAACAAGTGGAGCGCAGATGCCGTAGTGGATACAATCGAGCAGGAAGCGGAGTAGCATCATGCAGATTGATCCCATCGAACTCTCGCGCGAACTCATTGCCTTCAATACCGTCAACCCGCCCGGTAATGAGTTGAGTTGCGTTCAACACCTGGAAAAAATTCTCGCGAGCGCCGGACTGGAAACATCGCTGCACAGATTCGCGCCGGATCGAGCCAATTTGATCGCAAGAATAGGAGGCGCCGCCAACAAGCCCCCGCTGTGCTTCACCGGCCATGTCGACACGGTTCCGCTTGGAGGCTCGCCCTGGAGTGTCGATGCATTTGCGGGCGAGATCATCGACGGCAAGATGTACGGCCGTGGCTCGACGGACATGAAATGCGGCGTCGCGGCTTTCGTCGCGGCCATCGGCAACATGGCCGGGCAGCTGGAAGGCACCAGCGGCGCGGTTCTCGTCATTACTGCGGGCGAGGAAGTTGGCTGCGAGGGGGCATTTCATCTCGCCCGCGCCGGAATTCTCGGGCGCGCCGGCGCGATCGTTGTGGCGGAGCCCACCTCGAACGTAGCGGTGGTCGGACACAAGGGCGCGCTTTGGCTCCGTTTGACGCTCAAAGGCGTCACTGCTCACGGATCGATGCCTCATCTCGGCGTCAATGCCGCCTTCAAGGCCGCGCGAGTGCTCACGGCGCTGGAAACTTTCCAGTTCAACGTGGCGCCGCATCCTCATTTGGGGTCTCCGACCCTCAACGTGGGCACTGTGCGCGCGGGCCTGAACGTAAACTCTGTGCCTGACCTGGCCGAGATCGGCATCGATATCCGCAGCATTCCAGGGCTGGATCATTCCCGCATTCAGGAGCATCTGAAGGCGGAGTTGGGGGACGACATTTCGCTGGAGCCGATTGTCGACGTCGGGGCTGTCTGGACGGACCCTTCCTCCCCGTGGATCAAAGATGTCTATGGAATCGTCAGCGACGTCACCGGGGAAAACGTCGCCCCGGAGCCCCGAACGGCTCCCTATTTCACCGACGCGTCCGCCTTAACGCCCGCCTTCGGCAACCCTCCGACCATCATCCTCGGCCCGGGCGAAGCCTCGAAGGCCCATCAGACCGATGAATATTGCTCTGTTCAACGCATCCGCGAGGCATCGGACATTTACGCGAGGCTCGCGGCAAGATGGTCGGGAAAGTCGACGCATTGATGAATCTCAGCCCTGGTCCTCAGGTCACCTGCGACCGGTGTTGATCGAACGGATCTCCCGATGGTTGGCGCGAGTCGACCGCATAAACGTCCGAAGCCCAGGAGGAGAGAATGACGCCGCGCTCGAACGTCAGTTGCTGTTGATGGCGATCCGCTTGACGTTCTGGACTGCCCGTTCCGTCTTCGGCAGGCTTACCGTGAGAACACCGTCGCGGAAGTTGGCCTCGGCCTTGTCTTCCTCAACGCCCTCGAGCGGAATGCGGCGCTCGAACGAGCCGTAATAACGCTCGCTGTATCTTCCGCCATTGTCGCGTTCGGCTTTCTTCTCGCCGCGGATCGACAGGACGCCATTGGCGATCTCGACCTGGACATCCTTGTCGCTCAATCCTGGAAGCTCGGCAGAAACCGTCACGGCATTGTCCGTCTCGTTGAGCTCGATGCGCGGCCAGTCGAACTGACCTTCCATCAGCGGCGAGCCGAGGCGGCCGAAGCTGCCAAACCCGCGGAAGACATCATCGAAAAGCCGATTCATCTCACGATGAAACGTGAAAAACGGATCGTAGACATCGCCCGTCCTTGCGAGCTGGTTCTTGTTCCAGGGAATCAGATCACGAATTGCCATGTTATCTTCTCCTTTCTGAACGATGCGCCTCCGGTGCGCGGACGCCGCGCCCGGGCGCACAAACGTCGTTGAACAAGCGGCGGTTTCAGGCTGCCTGCTTGTGGGTGACCTGCTCGGCCGCGACGATCGGGATATGCCGGGGCTTCATTGCCTCATGCACCATTCCAGAACCGCTCGCTCAAGCCGCGCGACGCTCGGCTGAGCGCAGGCGCATCGGTTTTCCGCCCGGCGGGTTCCGCGGACCGTTCCCGTCCAGCGCCTGGAGCGCTTCCAGAATTTCATCAATATGAACAGGCGCCTTTAGTCCGTCCGGTGCGCGTAGCGCCGGACAGGACGCGATGGCCGACGCATCAGAGGCCCATGACGCCAGGATGGCGCGCTTCTCGGCCAGATTCAATTTAGGATCGGCTACAACGTCGCGCGGATGCGAGAACACCGTGCCGGGGTGAAGGAGAGCATTGAGATCGAAGACGTTGTCGTGTGCGGGCGTCATCCGCATGGCTAACCTCCCATCATAAGACGCGTCAAAGGATGGCCGCGCGGGCGCCCCGCGCGGCGGCGATCGGGCCCAAGCCGCGGGTTGGTTAGGCGGCCTTGGCCTCGATCTGGTTGACCTTGCCGGAGCCCGCGCCGGTGATGGCAATGCGCCGCGGCTTCATGGCTTCCGGAATCTCGCGCTGAAGCTCGATGATCAGCAGCCCGTTCTCGAAGCGCGCACCCTTGACCTCGACGTGGTCGGCCAAGGTGAACTGGCGCTTGAACGAACGTGTCGAGATGCCGCGATGCAGGAAGGTCTTCTCATCCTTATCACCCTTGCGGCCTTCCAGCGTCAGGACGTTCTGCTCCACCGTCAGCGCCACCTCGTCGGGCGTAAATCCGGCGAGCGCCACCGAGATCTGGAAGCGGTTCTCGTCGAGCCGTTCGATATTGTAGGGGGGATAGGTCTCGTCGGCGGTCCGCTGGACCTCGTCGAGAACGTCAAACAGGCGGTCGAAGCCAATGGTCGACCTCCACAGGGGAGTCCAATCATACCTCATAGCCAAATCCTCCAAAGAGCAAGTTGGGTACGAGCTGGCACCGGACACCTTCCGGCGCCCGCCTTGATTCCCGGGGCCCGAGTGGCGCCCCGGCCGCTTCGTTTGCGGCGACCAAAAAAATCGTCAAAACGGAAAAAAGTTCAAGGGGGGAATTAAAAATTTTTTGAGGTCTCGGCGGCGGGTTGGTTAAGCATTTGTTGACCGGCCCGGCGGGTCTTGACCTGGTCGGACAGCCTCCCAATTTTTTCGCCGGGGGCTTCCCCAAATTGGCAAAGGAACGCACGAAGACCGTCAGGAGACGATGATGATCGATGAGAATCTGGCCCGCCTGGGCGTTCACCGCAACAATATCCATCGCTACCGCAGGTTACTCGCAACGCAGCTCACGGCTCTTGAGCGCGCCTACATTGAGCGCCGCCTGAGTGAAGAGCAGGCCGCCATGGCAGCTCTTTCAAACGAGACGTTTCCCTTTACTTTGCCGGCGGACCGGTTCGCGGCTGAAGCGTCCCGCCAGGAGGGCCGCAATGTTTGACGTGGACGCCTTCGTTATCCGGGGACACCAGAAGGTCATCGACTATTACCGCTGGCTGCGCGACTCCACGGTATCTGACGTGGAGCGCGAGCGATTTCAGCGCCGTATGGATGAGGAGCGCGAGTTTCTCGACCGGTATATCGGGCTGCGAACGCACGATACGCAAAGCGCTGCGTAGATCGCGTCCGCTTGGCGATCGCCTGGTTGCTGGTGACGGCGCCATTGCCCCATCCAGGGGTCGCCAGTATTGGCGCGAGGAGCTGACGAGGTGATGCGGGAGACGACGTCCGCCACCGGGCTCCTTTAATGCACATGTTCACTTACTGCACCAGCAAACGCAAAGCCCGCACCGAACCGTGATGCCAGGAGCCACGGCCAGAACGGCCTGTTGTGCGCCAGAGCCGCGCACGCCCCCTTCGTGTGCCTTCCTTCACCCTACCGATGCACCTGCCTTTGCCCGGCTTATTCCGAGGGTCAGGATGCGATGCAGCAGGTCCGGGTAGTCAAGCCCGTCATGCCGGGCCGCTGTAGCGAACTCCTGGCTTTTCGCTATTTCGGGGTTGGGATTGGCTTCAATGAAATACGGCGTGCCGTCGGCAGAGAGGCGAAAATCGATGCGCGCATAGCCATCGAGCCCCAGTGTCCGGTAGATGCGTTTCGCGGTTCGCAGAATGCGGGCGCGCACCTCGGGCGCGAGGTTCTTGGCTGGCCCGTCGACGATTCCGACGCGCTCCTGGTATTCGGGATCGTGCTTGGCCTTCTTGGTGGCGATTTGCCGCGCGCCCTCTCCCCCCAGGCTGCCGAATTTCAATTCCCACACCGGCAAAACGCGCAGGCGGTTGTTGCCGAGCACGCCGACATAGAGCTCACGTCCCTCGATGTACTGTTCGGCGATGGCGGCAGTTTCGAGCCGCTCGTGAACGAAGGCGACGCGCTCTGCGAGCTGCTCGTCCGTATCGACGATCGATGCCTGCGAGATCCCGTAGGATCCATCCTCGCTCAGGCTCTTGACGATCAGCGGTAGCGCAAGGCGCGGCGGCCGCTTGACCTTGTGGCGCTTCGGAAACACGGCGAAGGCCGGCACCGCGATCCGGCGATGGTGCACCAGCGTCTTGGACAGGTCCTTGCCGCGCGCCAGGATCAGGCCGCGCGGGTTACACCCGGTATAGGGGATTTTCATCAGCTCGAGAAAGCTCGCGATATTCTGGTCATACGCGGACGCGTAGTGGAACTCCTCGAGCAACGTGAACACCACATGGGGCTTGAAATCCTCGATCTCGTCGCGCACCGGCTTGATTTCCTCCTGCACGCCGAGCGGGCGAACGTCATGGCCGGCCGCACGCAAGGTGCTCACGACGTCGAATTCCGTTTTCCAATCGTTGATTTGCTTGGCGGTGTAGCCCTCGGTCGAGTCCGGGGGCACGCAGTCCGGATGCATCAGAACCAGTACGCGCAGGCGTCTCATAGCGCGATCCATTTCCGCCGCGACGGACCGAACAGCGCGTGCATGGTCTTGGCGGTCAACAGGACGGTGAAGTCGAGCACAAGCTTGCGTTCGGAGCCGGGGGCGCGCAGATCGAGTTCGCGGCAGCGCGAGATCATATCATCAAGAACGGAATCAAGGGTCAGCTGGTTTTCGCCCGTCCACCGCGCGACCAGCTGCCTGATTTGTGCGCGGTGCCGCCTGATGAAGAGCGAAGCCGGTTGCACCCGCCGATGCCGTGGCTCGTTGGAGAAGAGACGGGAAAGGTCGCGGTCGTACGTCTTCGGTGGATTGAAGGCGTAGAATGCCTGTTTCTTCTGGTAATGCTCGCCCAGCGTCTGGCTGAGCTTGGACAGCGGTTCGGCGCGCTCGCGCGTCGTGACCAACGGCCGTTTCCCCGCAATCTCGCCCATCAGCTCGTCGACATATTCGAGCTTCTTCAGCGCCGGCCAGCCGGCATACCGTGTCCGCCAGTTGGACCGTGGCCGCAACCACACCGCAAAGGTCTCGGCGAAATCCTCGTCCGGATGGCTCTGCGCGTACCAGCGCCGAAGATGCTGGACATAGCGCCGGCTGGCGGGATTGGGCCGGTAGTAGAGCGGGTAGTGCTTCGAAGACGGGCCAAACAATTGCTGCCAGCGCCGGCGGCGTTGCAGCTGGTAGCCGTGCTGCACGGCATGGCCTGCCTCGTGACGGAGGATGGCCATGCACTCGGACCAGGTGCCGCCCTCGACCTCGAGCATCATTTTCTTCTCGAGTTTCATCAGGCGGGGATGGGCGAGATAAAAGGGAATCGCGATGCCGGGCACATCTGCCGGACTGAACCATTCGCTCGATATCCATGCGTGCGGCCGCAGCCGGATGCCCCGTGCCTGAAGCTCTTCATTCAGAGCGCCGAGACAATCCTCGAGCCAGGTGCCTTCGACCTTGACCCTCAGACTGCTGAGACGTTGCTTGAGCAACTGCTCGTCCGACAGCTTCTCCCAAGCATATTTCCGGCGCGGCATAGGCATCCATAAGTCATAAGACTCAGCATCCGGATGGTGTCACAGGATGCTGCCGGCAACAACCGCCCAGCCTTCGCGGGCCTGCGACCGTTCGGCGGCCGGCGCCCGTTTGGATCAGACCGGGGAGGTCAGCCTGGGCCAGGCTGAGCCGGCTCTGTTCGCGACAGCGAGCCGGCCATCTGCCTCAGATCACCTGCCGCTTCGCCGCCGTCGCGGGATCGCCGGTGTTGGGCGTGCCGGTCGGCTCGATCAGCAATAGATGCGCCTCCTGCCTTGCCACGGGCCGGTGCTCGACGCCTTTCGGCACGATGAACATCTCGCCGGCTTTCAAGGTCACGGTTCGATCGCGGAGCTGGATGTCGATCTCGCCCTTGAGGACGAGAAAGAAGTCGTCGGCGTCGGGATGCGAGTGCCAGTTGAACTCGCCTTGAACCTTCACGACCATGACGTCGTGCCCGTTGAACAGCGCGACCGTTCGCGGCGACCAGTGCTGATCGAAGGCCGCCAGCTTCTCGGCGAGATTGACCTTGCCGCTCATTCCCTGCGCTCCTGTGGCCTCTCTTTATGCCCGCTCGACCAGCTCATGCAAAGCCTTCACCGCGGCCTCGCGGCTCTCCACCGGCACGAACAGGCTCACCGAATGCGCTGACAGCACGTAGTTGTCGGCGACAATTCCGTGCCGATGCAGGACCTGCAACGCTCTATGGGGCAAGTCCGACGAAACGCCGCCGAAGCAGGTGAGGCTCACCGAGCTCGAGGCCTCGCGCGCCTTCCGCAGACCTTTAAGGCCCTCCAGCGTGCGCAGCAGCGCGTCGAGCCACTCCGTATCGCACGCGATGGTCATGCTGGTCTTTCCGGCGCTGAAGTGCGAGGCCAGCAGCTGCGGCCAGGACAGGCTGTTGTGCGCCAGATGCGCTGCGAATTCCTCGAAGCCCTGATTGAGCGTTTTGGAATCGATTTCCAGATGTTCGATGCGCGCCATCGAGTTGACGGCCAGAACCTTTCCGCTTTCCATGTCGGCAACCTCTTTCATCACCTGTGTCGAGTGCCCGGTGCCGCCCCACTTCTTCAGGACCAGCGGCACATTCTGGTTTTGCGCCAGCTCCACGCTGCGAAAATGCAGGACTTTCGCGCCCCAGAAACACATTTCGGAGAGGGAAGCGAAATCGAGCTGCCGCAGTGGCTTTGCGTCCGGCACGATGCGCGGATCGGCCGAGCAGACGCCGTCGACTTCCTTGATGATTTCGCAGCGCTCGGCTTGCAGCGCGGCGGCCATTGCTACCGCCGTGGTGTCGCTGCCGCCGCGGCCGAGCGTCGTGATTTCCTTGGTCACGGGATTGACGCCCTGAAATCCCGCCAGCACCACGATGCGGCCGCGATCGAGTTCCTCGCGCACGCGAACCGGGCGCACATCGACAATGCGCGCGGCGGAATGCGACGCGTCAGTCATCACGCCGGCCTGGCTGCCGGTGAAGCTGATCGCGGGCACGTCGAGATCTGCCAGCGCCATGCTCATCAGCGACATGCTGATGCGCTCGCCGGTGGTCAGCAGCATGTCGAGCTCGCGGCGATTGGGACGCGGGCTGACCTGATACGCCATCTCGATCAACTGATCCGTGGTCTTGCCCATGGCGGAGACGACCGCGACGATGCGATGGCCGCGGCCATGAAGGTCGGCGAGATTTTTCGCGACGCTGCGAACCTTCGCCGGCGTCTCCAGACAGGCGCCGCCATATTTTTGCACGATGATGGGATGGCTATGCATCTCGCCTCAGGACAAAACCTCGCTCGTCTCGCGCATCGAACCGTGACCTTCCACCCAGGTACCGACGACTTCGAAATTCCCGTTGAAGGCGACGAGGTCGGCGCGATAGCCGGGCGCGATCCTGCCAAGCTCCGATCCAAGTCCGAGAAAAGCCGCCGGGGTCCGCGAGGCCATGATGAGCGCATCGGCCAGCGGGACGTCGAGAAGCGTGGCCGCGTTGCGCACGGCTTCGATCATGGTGAGGTGAGCGCCCGCGAGTGTGCCGTCAGGGCCGGTCAGGCGGTTGTCATGGAGCGTGATCTTTCTTCCCTGCAGCAAGAATTCCCGATCGTTCGTCCCCACCAGCGGCATGGCGTCGGTGACCAGCATCAAGCGGTCGCGGCCCTTGCAACGCAGCGCAATGCGCAAGCTGGCCGGATCGACGTGAATGCCATCGCAGATGATGCCGGCAAACAGCCGCTCGTCATCCAGCGCTGCGCCGATCAGCCCCGGCTCCCGAGCGCTGAGCTGCGACATGGCATTGAACAAATGGGTTACGCCGGAGACGCCGCGATCGGCGGCTCGGGTTGTTTCGGCTGCGGTGGCATCGCTATGGCCGGCGGCGATGCGCAAGCCTGCGCCGATCAATTCGTCGACCATGGCTGATGGCACGCATTCCGGCGCCAGCGTCACCAGCGAGCGGCCGCTTCTGCCGAAGCTTTTGATGGCGGCAAGATCGCGTTCCGTCAGCACGCGAATTTCGGACTCGGGGTGAATGCCCTTGCGTGACCCGTTGAGGGCCGGCCCTTCGAGATGAAAACCGAGCACGCCGGGGATTTTTGCGGCGGTCTGAGCAACTTTAGCCAATTGCTCGATAATCTCGGTACGGTCCGTGATCAGCGTCGGCAGGCAGCCCGTGGTGCCGCCGCGCCGGTGTGCCGC
>DATEJC010000159.1:0-7089 GCA_035278345.1 Bradyrhizobium sp.
CCCCGGTCGGCGACGCGCAGCCGCGGCACCGGGAACGCCTTGCGGATCGCCTGCAGAATGGCGCAGCCCGCCAGCACCAGGTCGGCGCGTTCGATGCTGATGCAGTTGTTGGCGACGCGCTCCTGGTAGCTCATGCCGAGCAGCCGTGCGACGGTTGCGGAAATATCGGCATCATTCATCCAGATGCCATCGATCCGCCGGCGGTCGTAGCGCGCAAGATTGAGGTGCACTCCGGCGAGTGTCGTGACCGTGCCCGACGTGCCGAGCATGTGCATCTCGCGCAAATCGCTGCCATGCTCGGCCGCGAATGGCGCCACATATTGCGCAACCTCTTCCACCATCCGCGCGTAGGATTGCTGGGTCACGTCGCGGCCGCCGAAATGTTCCGCTATCGAGACCACGCCGAGCGGGATCGACATCCAGGCCTTTATCTTGGGCGGCGCGCCAGGCGCATCCGGATCGCGCTCGATCCGCACCAGCTCGGTGGAACCACCGCCGATGTCGAACAGGATGGCGCCGCGTCCCCTGGGGTCAAGCAGCGGCGAGCAGCCGATCACGGCGAGCGTCGCCTCGGTTTCGCGGTCGATCACCTCCAGCTTGATCCCGGTCTCATCAGCGACCCGCTGGCGGAAATGGTCGGCATTCTCGGCGGCACGGCATGCCTCGGTCGCGATCAACCGCAGCCGGCGCGCCTTGCGATACCTGATCTTGTCGCTGCAGATGGACAGCGCCGCGATGGCGCGCCCCATGGCCGCCTGGCTGATGGCACCGGTCGAGGAAATGCCCTCGCCGAGCCGGATGATGCGCGAGAAGGAATCGACCACGCGGAACCCGTCGCCCGCGGGATGGGCGATCAGCAGCCTGCAATTGTTGGTACCGAGGTCGAGCGCTGCATAGACGGCGGTATCTTCCGCTGTCGCAGCCAACCCGGTCGGGCCCCCGCGAGGCGAATTGCCGTCGCGAAGCCGCATGTGGTCGTTCATCAAATGTCTTTCCGCAGGCCCGTCCGGGCCGTCATGGAATTACCGTTCGCCGAAACCTTAGCAGCGCCGATTTATGGTGCAATCCATCACAACGACCATGCCTATTCGTGCGTTGTCGTTGGTTAGCGGGTGCGATATCAGGTCGAAAAGCCCGGCGAAACCCGCCCAAAACCAGCCATTTCGGGTCACTTTCAATGCAAGACCAGCCGTCACAGAAGTCGCTCGAAAACGCCATCGCACTGCAAAAATACGGCGTCGGCCAGCCAGTGCGGCGCAAGGAGGACGACACCCTCGTGCGAGGCAAGGGCAAGTACACCGATGACTTCAGCCTGCCCGGCCAGGCCTATGCCTGGATCGTCCGTTCCAGCCACGCGCACGGGATCATCAAGGCCATCGACACCACGGCCGCGAAAGCGATGCCGGGCGTGCTGGGCGTATGGACCGGCGCGGACCTTGCCGCTGCCAACTACAACCCCTTCTCCAGCGGCCTGCCGCTGAAGAGCCGCGATGGAACCCCGCTGCTGCAGACCAACCGGCCGGCGCTCGTGACCGACAAAGTGCGCTTCGTCGGCGACCCCGTTGCGGTGGTGGTCGCCGAGACGCTGGCGCAGGCGCGCGATGCCGGCGAGGCTGTCGAGATTGACATCGAACCCCTGCCCGCCGTCACCAATCCGGCCGAAGCTGCCAAGCCCGGCGCGCCACAGCTTTACGACCACATCCCCAACAATGTCGCGCTCGACTACCATTACGGCGACGCGGCGAAGATCGACGCCGCCTTTGCCGCCGCGGCGCACGTGACAAAACTCGACATCGTCAACACCCGCGTTGCCGTGGTGTCGATGGAGCCGCGGGTGGCGCTGGCGCATTACGACAAGAAGACCGAGCGCTACACGCTTCAGGTGCCGACGCAGGGCGTTTCAGGCAACAAGGCGACGCTGGCCAAGATCCTGAACACGACCAACGACAAGGTCCGCATCCTCACCGCCAATGTCGGCGGCTCGTTCGGGATGAAAAACGTCAGCTATCCCGAATATGTCTGCATCCTGCATGCCGCCAAGACGCTCGGCCGGCCCGTGAAATGGACGGATGAGCGCTCGACGAGCTTCCTCTCCGACAGTCACGGCCGCGCGCAGATGATCCATGCCGAGCTCGCGCTCGATGCCGAAGGCCATTTCCTCGCCGTGCGCCTCTCCGGGTACGGCAATCTCGGCGCCTACATCACCGGCGTCGCACCCGGCCCGCTGTCGCTCAACACCGGCAAGAACCTCGCCAGCGTCTACCGAACGCCGCTGCTCGGCGTCGACATCAAGACGGTGCTGACCAACACCACGCTGATGGGCGCTTATCGCGGCGCCGGCCGCCCCGAGGCCAACTACTACATGGAGCGGCTGATCGATCGCGCCGCCGACGAGATGGGCATCAACCGCCTGACGCTCCGCAAGCGCAACTTCATCAAGCCGGCGCAGCTGCCGTTCCCGGCCGCTTCAGGCGTCACCTATGACAGCGGCGATTTCCAGGGCGTGTTTAACAAGGCGCTGGAGATTTCCGACCACGCCAATTTTGCCAGGCGCAAGAAGGAGAGCAAGAAGCGCGGCAAGCTGCGCGGCATCGCCGTCGGCTCCTATCTCGAGGTCACCGCACCGCCGAGCGGCGAGCTGGGCAAGATCACTTTCCAGCCTGACGGAACGGTGAAGCTGACGACCGGCACACTCGACTACGGCCAGGGCCATGCCACGCCCTTTGCGCAAGTGCTTTCCGCGCAACTCGGCGTGCCCTTCGAAAAGATCACGCTGGAGCAGAACGACAGCGATCTGGTGCGCTTCGGCAACGGCACCGGCGGCTCGCGCTCGATCACGGCGTCCGGACAGGCGATTGTCGAGGCATCGGCGCTGGTGGTCGAGAAGGGCAAGAAGGTTGCCGCCCAGGCGCTCGAGGCGTCCGAGGGCGACATCGAATTCGCCGGCGGCCGCTTCACCATCGCCGGCACCGATCGCTCGATCGGCATCATGGAACTGGCGCAACGCCTGCGCGAGGGCAAGGTGCCGGAGGGTACGCCCTCCTCGCTCGACGTCGATCATGCCACCAAGGAGATCGTCTCGACCTTCCCGAACGGCTGCCACGTCGCCGAAGTCGAGATCGATCCCGACACCGGCGTGGTGCAGATTGTGCGCTACAACGCCGTCAATGATTTCGGCACGGTCGTCAATCCGATGATTGTCGCCGGCCAACTGCATGGCGGCGTCGCGCAAGGCATCGGCCAGGCGTTGATGGAGGAAGTGAATTACGACGCCTCCGGCCAGCCAATCACCGGTTCGTTCATGGATTACGCACTGCCGCGTGCGGAGGACATACCGTTGATGGGGATCGGCGATCACCCCTCGCCGGCAAAGACCAATCCGCTGGGCACCAAGGGCTGCGGCGAGGCCGGCTGCGCCGGCAGCCTGTGCGTGATCGTCAATGCCGTGCTGGACGCCGTCTCCGAATACGGTATCACGGAGATCAACATGCCGCTGACGCCGGAAAAGGTCTGGCGCGCAATCCGGAATGCGGAGAAGGTGAAAGCGGCGTAACCTCGCCGCCCCCATGACGTCCCTCAAGAGAATACGGAGCCGGTCCAGTGTCCGCCGCCATCATCGACGAGCTCCGCTCGGTCTTCGACGCCACGACGGTCCTGACCGGCTCCGACATCGATGCCCGCTATCACACCGATATGGCCGGCGTCCCCGTCGCCCCGCCGATCGCGGTGATGCGCCCGCGCACAACGGAAGACGTCTCGAAATTCCTGAGGCTTTGCCATCTCGCCAAGGTGCCGGTGACGACCCAGGGCGGCATGACCGGCCTCGTCGGTGCCACGATGCCGATGGCCGGCGAGATCGTGCTCTCCATGGAGCGCATGAACGCAATCGAGGAGATCGATACCGGCGGCGCGGTCGTCATCGCCCAGGCCGCCGTGCCGCTGCAACGCGTGCAAGAGCGCGTCGCAGAACACGGATTCATGTATCCGCTTGATCTCGGCGCCCGCGGCACCTGCACGATCGGCGGCAACATCTCGACCAATGCCGGCGGAAACCGTGTCATCCGCTATGGCATGACCCGCGACCTCGTGCTTGGGCTGGAGGCCGTGCTGGCTGACGGCACCATCCTCAAGGGCCTGCGCAAGTACATCAAGAACAACACCGGCACCGACCTCAAGCAATTGTTCATCGGCACCGAGGGCACGCTCGGCGTGGTCACGCGCGCCGCCTTGCGGATTTTCCCGGCGCCGGCTGAACAGCAGGTGGCGCTGTGTGCGCTGCCGAGCTTCGACGCGGTCCGGGCGCTGCTAGGCCTTGCACGCAAGCGGCTCGGCGGCGAACTGACCGCCTTTGAGGTGATGTGCAAGTTCTATTATCGCTACGCGACCGAACTGGTGAAGGGTGTTGTCGCCCCACTGCCGGCTGGTTCTCCCTTTTACATCCTGATGGAATCCTCCGGGAGCGATGGCGGGCGGCTCCGCACCGACGTTGAAAAGCTGCTCGAGGAAGCGCTGGGCGAAGGCATCATCACCGACGCAACGATTGCAAGCTCGGGCGCCGCGGCCGCAGCGATCTGGCGGATTCGCGATTCCAGCGTCGAGGTCGGCCGGGCGACCGCACCCAGCGTCGGCTCCGACATCAGCCTTGCCATCGACCAGATGGAGCCGTTCACCATCGCGATTGAAAAGGCGATCAAGAAAGTCGACAAGGATGCCGTCATGACCGTGCTCGGACATGTCGGCGACGGCAATCTGCACGTCAACGCAAAATACACGCCACCGGCTGACAAGCATGAGGAAATGAAGGAGATCATCTACAGCATCACCGCCGATTTCGGCGGTTCGATCTCGGCCGAGCACGGCATCGGCATCGCCAGACGGCCATATTTGAAGCTCAGCCGCACGCCGGAGGAGATCGAGACCATGCGCACGCTGAAGCGCGCGCTGGATCCGCATCACATCCTCAATCCCGGGCGGATTTTTACGGTGTAACTATGCCGGTTGCGGCGCGCGCATCATCTTCAGCGCGCGCTCCAGCATCTCCAGCCGATCCTGCCCCCAGAAGAATTCGCCGGAGGGCAAAACGTAGCTCGGCGCGCCGAAAACGCCGGCCGCGAGTGCTTCCTGCGTATATTGCTCGTAGAGTTGGTCGAGCTCGGCATCCGACGGCGCCGCGGCGCGGACTGCCGAGATATCGACGCTCGCCCGCTTGCCCGCCTCAGCCATCACGGCAGCATCGCCGAGCGGTTGGTCCAGCTCCCAGATCGCGCGTCCGAATTCCGTGGCAAGCCTGTGAGCGTCCTTGCCCTGCAGTTTTGCCGCGATGACCAGCCGTGTCGCGGCCAGATCATCGCTCGGCGAATTCTTCGGTTGCAGGATCAGCGGCATATCCCGCACCTCCCGCCAGCGCTTCAGTTCCATCAGCCGGTAGGCGCGCCGCTCCGGCGCGCGCTTCGGCAGCGGAAGCCCGCCGGTCTTCTCGAAGATCGCATGGAACCTGGCGGGCTTGACATTGACGGTCGCGCCGTTGCGCTTCGCAACCTCGGCCAGCAGCGCGCTGCCCATATAGGTCCAGGGCGAGTTGAGCGACAGATAATAGTCGATCGTGACGGACATGCTCGAAAACCCTCGCTACGCCGCCGCCTGCTCGCGCGGCTGATAGATCGCGATGTGCCAGCAACGCGCCAGCGTCGTCGTGCCGTTGGCAACGACCAGCGCATCGAGTTCGACGAAGCGGTGACCTTTCTTGTCGTAATTGCCGGTCACCTTGGCACGCGCGGTGATCTCGTCGCCGGCCTTGGCAGCCGACAGGAGTTGCATCTTGCTGCCGACATGAAACCAGGGACCAAGGATCGCGTTGTCCACCAACACGCGGTTCATCACCTTCTGGATCAGGCCGGGGTGGCCAAGCCCCTCGCGGGCGAAGATCGGATCGCTTTCCCTGATATCGGCTAGATATTCGCTGGCCGCCTCGCCCGCCCAGCGGCGCGGCGTGGTGCCGAGCCATTTGCCGACTTCATAGGATGTCGCATTGACCGGCTTGCGCTCGGCAACGGCCGGGACTTCACGATAGTCCGCGAGCGAGAACGTCGGCGCCGTCGCCGGCAGCGACGCACTGCCGGTGGCGCAGAGATCGCCGCGGCTATGGACCTCAATGGCAAGCACGCCGTTGTTTTCCTCCGCGGTCACATCGGTGATTTCGCCGTCATAGACCGGCTTGGTGAAGCGTGCGTCGATCAGGCCGTGCTCCAGGAAAGCGCGACCCCAGCGCGCCACCGGCATGTGCATCATGTAGGCCATGACATCGACACCCGGCACGAGCCCGCCGCTGAAGCCGAAGCGCTTGGCCACGGTGTCGTCGTGCATCTTGTTTTCGGATTGCTTGGCGGTGTTGTAGGCCTGGAGGCGGTAGGTTTCGAGCCGGCCGGACATGGTGCTTTCCCCTGGCGTTTCCTGCTGTTCCCTGTTTTTTCTGGCCCTGATCGTAGCTTCGGAAACTGTCGGCGCAAGCGCGTTCCCGCATACCACTTTTGCTCGCAATTGCGCCCGCGATGGAGTACCACGCGGCGGCAATGACCCAGACCACTCCCCGCATCTATGTCGATGCCGACGCCTGCCCGGTGAAGGACGAGATCTATCGCGTCGCGATCCGTCTCGGCGTGCCCGTCAGCATCGTCGCGGGCAAATTCATTCGCATCCCCCAGGATCCGCTGATCGAGCGCATCGCGGCCGGGGACGGCATGGATGCCGCCGACAACTGGATCGCGGAGCGCGCAGGCCCGGGCGACATCGTCGTCACATCAGACATCCCGCTGGCGAGCCGCTGCGTCAAAGCGGGCGCCGAGGTGATCGCGCCCAACGGCAAGCCGTTCACCGAGCAATCGATCGGCATGGCGCTCGCGGTGCGGAATTTGATGACGGATTTGCGCTCGTCGGGCGAGATCACCGGCGGCCCCAAGCCGCCCGGCCCGCGCGACCGCTCGAATTTTCTTTCCACGCTCGACCAAATCATTCGGCGCATCCAGCGCCGCGCGGCCGAGCAAGCTGCTGCAGGGCGGGCCTGATGGCGCCGCCGCTCATCCAGCTCAAGGA
>DATEJC010000160.1:0-11894 GCA_035278345.1 Bradyrhizobium sp.
CATCCTCAACGCCTATGCACCGGGCGCCGGCGTGCAGGAGCTGACCGCGGTGTGCCAACTGGCGGCGGAGCATAACGTGCCGACCTTCACGCATGTCGCCTACATGTCCCGCATTGATCCCGAAAGCGCCGCCGAGGCCTATATCCGCCTGATCGGCTATGCCGGCGCTACCGGCGCGCATATGCACATCTGCCACTTCAATTCGTCCAGCAAGACCGACATCGAGCGTTGCGCAGCGCTGATCAAAAAGGCACAGGCGCAGGGCCTGCCGATCACGGTGGAAGCCTATCCCTACGGCACCGGCTCGACCGTGCTGGCCGCGGCCTTCTTCAGCGACCCCGAGTTCGAGGCGCGCAACGGTCTCGGCTACGATTCCGTGCAGCGGGTGACCGACGGGCGGCGCTTTCGCGATCGCGAGGAGCTGTTGGCGGCGCAAAGGGAGGAGCCCTCGACGCTGGTGCTGTGGCATGTGCTCGATACCGAAAACAATCCGCACCACCGCGACCTCCTCGACATGGCGGTGCTCTATCCCGGTGGCGCGATTGCGTCCGACGCGATGCCCTGGACGCTGTCGGATGGCAAACCGTATACCGGCGAGGCCTGGCCGCTGCCGGACGACGCCACCTCGCATCCGCGCTCAGCGGGCTGCTTCACCCGCTTCATCCGTGAATGGGTGCGCGAGCGCCGGACGGTTTCGCTGTTGGAGGGCGTGCGCAAATGCGCGCTGATTCCGGCCGAAATCCTTTCCGCGAGCACCCCGGCCATGCGTGCCAAGGGAAGGCTGCAGGCAGGCGCGGATGCCGACATCGTCGTATTCGATTTCGAGAAGCTGACCGACCGCGCGACGTTTTCCGCGATGAACCGCCCGTCGGAAGGTGTGCGGCATCTCGTAGTCAGTGGTCAGCCGCTGATCGCAGACGGCGTGCTGGATGTGGCGGCAAGGCCCGGCCGGCCGGTGCGCCGGCCCATTGCTGCGAGCTGATTGTGCCGGTTCCGATCCTGCTGGTGACGGGCTTCCTCGGCGCGGGCAAGACGACGGTCGTGAACCACCTGCTGGCGCATGCGGAAGGGCGGCGCATCGCCGCCGTGGTCAACGATTTCGGCGCCGCTAACATCGATGCGGAGCTGATTGCCGGCGCCAGCGATGGCGTGGTCAGCCTCGCCAATGGCTGCATCTGTTGCACGCTGGAAGGCGATCTCTTGCGCACGCTTGCCGCACTGCTGCGGCGTGACCCGCAGCCACAATTCATCGTGATCGAGACCAGTGGTGTCGCCGATCCCGCCGACATCGTCCGCAACCTGATGGACCCCGTGATCTGGCAGGAGGCGCCGCTGGAAACGGTGTTGTGCGTTGTCGATGCCACGGCAAAGCCGGCGGCGTTCGACGATGCGCTGTTGCGCTCGCAACTGCGGACGGCCGATGTCGTGGCTCTCAGCAAGGTAGATCTGGTGGACGCCGCGGGCCAGGCGGAAGTCCGCGAGGCCATCCGCGCGCTCCGCCCGGCGGCCGTGCTGGTCGATGCCCTGCAGGGTGAGGTCCCGGCTGCGCTGCTGTTTCCCGTAGATGTGGAGCGCGCGCCGGCGCCGCGTGAAGTGGGGCCGCGAAGGCCGGCGGCCGACCGGTTCGAGACGCTGAGCTGGACCTCGGAACGGCCGGTCTCGCTCCTTCGCTTGCAGCAGGCGATCGGCCGGCTGGCGCCAAAACTCGCGCGGGCGAAAGGGTTGATCGAGACAACGGAGCAGCCCGGGCGGCTGACGGTATTTCAGCTCGCCGGCGGGCGCGCCACCCTGGCGCCAGCCGGTGCGCTGCCGGCCGGCGCGCCGCCGGTCCGGATCGTCTTCATTGCCGAGATCGGGGTGCTCACAAAAGCCGAAGTCGACAGCATCATGAAAGGGTGCGTCATCGACTAATCGGACTTCGCCGATGCGCGGTAGCGTTGCCAATTGTCGATGGTGGCCTGATATCTGAGCCGCTCTTTCGGCTTCGGCGCCACATTTGCGGCCCCGACTGTCGTCTGTGACGAGGCCAGTTGCGGTCTTGCTTGCCCTGACGTTGCCGCCAGGTGATTGGCGAGGAAGGTGACGAGAACGATGGCGATGGCGGTGACGACGACCGGCAGTGCACGCGGGTGGTTTCGAGGAGTGACGCTCATCTTCGCTACTCCGAAAGAGATTGTGCCGAGCTGTTTTGCCGCGAAAGCCCTTTGACTGAGTGTGATCCCGTTCACATGAGGCGAGCTATATTGCTGGGTGGTTGGCTCATCTTTTTGTGAGCGCTGCGGGGAGATCGCCGGCCCGCGAACCCATCTCTCTCGATACGGAAAAATTTCAGGCAGGTCCGCCCGCTCGCGAACGCTGAGAGCGGCATTTCATCTTGCTGCGAGTGATCCGACGGTCGCCTTTGCGTTCAGTTTCGTGATAATTTTGCCCACGGACTGACGACTTGCGCTTAAGCGAATGACGATTACCCGCCGTGATGCCCTGCTACGAACCGCGGCGCTTGCATCTGCAAGCCTGATTCCGGCCGCCTTTCCGCTTGCCGCGCGAACGGTGCGCGGCGGCGACATCGACAAATCGCTTCACGCCGCCGTCGCCGCCCACGCCATCCCCGGCGTCGTCGCCATGGCTGCGAGCGCGGACTCGCTGCTCTACGACGGTGCGGCCGGCCTGCGCGGTGCGGGCGACGCGCAGATGACGACTGACACGGTCTTCCGCATCGCCTCGATGGTGAAGCTATTGACGTCGGTGGCGGCGATGCAACTGGTGGAGCGCGGCAGGCTGAAGCTGGACGAGCCGGCCGGCAATATCGATCCGACGCTGTCGGCGCCGCGCATCCTCACCGGGTTCGATGACAAGGGCGCGCCGCAGCTGCGCGAGGCGCGCGAGCCTCTCACGCTGCGCAATCTGCTGACGCATACTTCCGGCTTCTCCTATCCGCTGTGGGACGCCGGTGTGCTGCGCTACCTCCAGTTCGCGCGCAGCAAGAGGGACAAGGACCTGCCGCGCATGCCCTTGATGTTCGAGCCCGGCGCGAAATGGGCCTATGGCGGCAGCATCGACCGGGTCAGCCGCATGGTGGAGATCGCGAGCGGGCAGGGCATCGACCGCTATTTCCGCGACAACATCACCGGTCCCCTCGGCATGAACGACACCGGCTTCACCATCACCGAGAAGCAGCGCGCGCGGCAGGCGCGGCTGTACCGGCGTGGTGCCGACGGCAGGCTGGTCGGGCAACCGTTCGAAAAGCTGGAGACGCCGACCTCGTTCTCGGGCGGCGGCGGCATCTATTCAACGGCGCCGGATTATCTGCGGCTCCTGCAGGCGCTGCTCAATGGCGGCGGTCTTGCCGGGGCGAAGATCCTCAAAGCGGAAACCGTGGCACAGATGGCGGTCAACCAGATCGGCAACCTCGAAGCCGGCATCATGAAGACGACCAACCCGGTAATCTCCAACGACGTCGACTTCTTTCCGGGCACGCGGCTGCGCTGGGGGCTCGGCCACATGATCAACGCCGATCCGGTGCCCGGCGGCCGCAAGGCCGGCAGCCTGACCTGGGCCGGCCTCTACAACACCTATTACTGGATCGATCCGGCCACGCGGGTGGCCGGCGTCATCATGATGCAGATTTTACCGTTCGCCGACCGGCAGGCGCTGAAGGTGTACCGGGAATTCGAGCACGGGATTTGCCAGATGGCACGGCGGGTTTGAGCGCCGCTGGAAAGGTTAATTTGCCTTGGCCGCGCCAATCCTCCTCCGAACGACCGCGGCCGCATCGGCCAGATAGAGCAGGGGAATGGCCAACGGGCCGATGAACGCCGCAGTCCACACCCAGCGTGACTGGCTGCGTCCCCGCTCACAGGCGAGGTAGCCGACGAGGAGCATCGAAGTTAAGCCTGTCACAACAAGGATCGCGTCCACGGCAATCTCCCCGCTTTCACCAATGATATCCTTCAGGTAAGACACCAGGACCACCGCTCAAGGTAATAACCTTGTGAGCCCGTAATGAGACATGACCCCATGTCACTTCGAAGCTCCCGTTATTCCCCACATTCACCCGAGCGACGCAGAACCTTTTTGCCGTGTTCGGCGACTCAATCGAACAGCTGCTTTTGGGGACTCTTGCTGCATGACCAATTACCGCCCGACGGAAATCCAACAACTCGCGATCCAGGCCAAGCTCAGTTTTGCGCTCGGGGCACGCGTTTATGACGATGTCTTTGCCGGCTTTGAGCTGCTGGAGATCGCCGGCGGCGAACTGCGGGGCTGGGCCACGTCGGAATATCGCGCGGCCGTGATCGATATCCATTTTTCGGCAGAGCTGGTGCGAATCGCCGAGGCCGTGCTGCAGCGCCCGATCCAGCGCACCAGCTTCCTGCTGCGCGGCCTGAAGCACGACACCGACGAGCAGCCGGCCTGGACCGCCGATGCGGCCACGTCCGGCGCGTTCTTCGTCGTCTCGTCCAAGCGCCGCGCCATCCTCGAGCGTCACAAGGGCGTGAGGTCGCTCCGCAGGAAGCTGCTGCGCTCGAGGTCGTAGGCGAGCCGCGAAAACCCCTGGATTGCGCGAGCGCCTTTGCTGCTAAAACCTCGGCGATTGTCCCGCCAATGAGGGCCGCATGGCCACCGTATTGATCGTCGCCCCTGTCTTCGCGCTGATCGCGGCCGGCTATGCGGCCGTGCTGTTTCGCTTCGTCACTGAGACGGCTCACAAGGGCATTTCCGAGTTCGCCTTCAGCATCGCGATCCCCGCGCTGCTGTTTCGCACCGTCGTCGTATCGGAATTTCCCGCGGTCAGTGCTTTCCAGGTCTGGGGCGCCTATTACGGCGCGCTGGCGCTCACCTGGGTCGCCGCGCTTGTGATGTCATCGCTGCTTCGGCAGGAGCGGGAGGACGGCACGGTCTTCGCGATCGGTTCCGTCTACGGGAACATCGTGATGCTGGGCATCCCGCTGACCTTGTCGGCGCTGGGAAGCCAGGCGGCGGGGCCGATGGCGCTGATCCTGTCGGTGAATACGCCGCTGCTCTGGTTGTGCGGTACGCTGCAGATGGCGTGGATGGACCGCAAGCGGTCGGGCTCGGCCGCTTCGCTGGTCCTGCCCATCATCCTCGATCTCGCCCGCAACCCGATCATGATTGCGATCGGCCTCGGCCTGCTCTGGCGCCTGACCGGACTTGGCCTCAACCCGGTGGTGGACCGAACGATCGAGCTGTTGGCGCAGGCCGGCTCGCCCACAGCGCTGATCGCGCTCGGGATCAACCTGTTCCGGTTCGAGATACGGGGCGCCAAGCTCGGCATCGTCGTGATGTGTTTGCTTAAGCTGCTGGCGATGCCGGCGCTGGCCTGGACGCTGGCGCATTTGATGCAATTGCCGCCGCTGGTGACGGGCGTGGTCGTGCTCTTTGCGGCCATGCCGACCGGCGCCAACGCCTACATCTTTGCGGTCCAGTATCAGCGTCTCGTGAACCCCGTCTCCGGCGCCGTTGCGCTCGGCACGATGCTGGCGGCGGCGACGTTGCCGCTCATCGTGGTGCTGGTGACTGCCAGGTCAGGGTAAGTCACACCCCGATCGCGTTCTTCGCCACCACGTCACGGTAAAATTCCGCGCTCAGTTTCGGTGTGCGGGCCTGGGTCTGGAAATCGACGTGATAGACGCCGAAGCGCTTTTCAAAGCCAAAGATCCACTCGAAATTGTCCATCAGGCTCCAGAGGAAATAGCCCTTCACCGGCACGCCTTCTGACGTCGCGCGCTGCAATTGCATCAGGTAATTGCGCAGGAAGCTGATGCGGTCGAGGTCGTAGACTTTGCCGTCGTCGCGCAGCTTGTCCTCGGAGGAGGTGCCGTTCTCGCTGATATAGATCGTGTCGATGTTCCAGATCTTGGCCGCGATCTTCGGCGCCCAGTAGATCACTTCGGGGCCGATGCGCAGCCATTCCGAATTCATGTGCGGGAAGGAGGACGGGAAGGGCAGCACGGACCATCCTGGCTTCTTGTCGGAAGCTGAGATGTAGAATTGCGGTGCGTAGATATTGAGCCCGACAAAGTCGGTCTTCGAGCCGATGATCTTCAATTCATCCGCTGTGAACTTTGGCGCGTTCTTGCCGGCATATTCAAGGTAGCCGTCGGTGTACCTGCCTTCGAGAGTGACGCCAAGAAGCCCGGCATTCAGCTCCCGCGTGGCGATTTCGGTGGCGCGGATGTGCTCCGGCGTTGCGAAGGCCGGCACGCATGTCGCAATGTTCTCGGCGATTCCCACCTTGCAGCCCTTGCGCACCGCGGCGCGGATCGCCTGTACGGCGTAGCCGTGGCCGAGCACGACATTGTGGCGCGCCTGGTTCAATTCGCCGGTCGGCAGTTTCAGGCCGGGCGCGTCGATGCCCCAGCCATAGCCGAAATTGAGAAAGCGCCCGGCTTCGTTGATCGTGAAGAAGTTTTTCACCCGGTCGTTGATGCGCGCGGCGACATAACCGGAATAATCGCCAAACGCCTTCGAAGTGTCGCTGGAGCGCCAGCCGCCGACGCGGTCTTCCAGCGCCTGCGGCAGATCCCAGTGATAGAGCGTGGCATAAGGCTCGATGCCGTTCGCCAGCAGCTCGTCGATCAGGCGGTTGTAGAAATCCAGCCCTTTGGGATTGGGCTTGCCGGTGCCGTCGGGAAACACGCGCGGCCAGGCGATCGAGAAGCGGTAGGCCTTGACGCCGAGCGCCTTGATCAGCGCGACGTCCTCCTTGTAGCGAAAATAGTGCTCGTTGGCGCGGTCGCCGTTGCTGTGGTCGCCGATCTTGCCGGCCGTGTGCGAGAACGTGTCCCAGATCGAAGGGCCGCGGCCGTCTTCATTGACCGCGCCCTCGATCTGATAGGACGAGGTCGCGGTGCCCCAGACAAAGCCTTTGGGGAACGCCGCCGCCACAGGCCGCTCCTGCCTGCCTTTCTTCTGTGCTGCTGCGGCGGGCATGGCCATGCCAAGCGCGGAAAAGCCGGCGAGTTTTGCAAGCTGCCGGCGTGACAATTTCAAAACCAAGCGGCCCTCGCTCACTTGCTCAATGGACGGGAGGCGCATTTAACCGTTGCTCGCAGCATCGGGCAAGAAATGCCGACGAACATGTGATTGCGGCACGCCGCGTGGCCGGGTGCGCGGGTGAAAAAACGTGGTAGATGGAGCTCAATCAACGAAGCCAAACAAGATTTGCGATGAACCCCGACATGACCCGCCGTACCCTCCTGCAAATGGCCGGCGCCTCCTCGCTGGCGGCAGCCGCCTCCGCCGCCGCCCGGGCCGAAGGCAATGCCGATGCGGGGCCGACTTTCGCCAGCCGCACGCCGATGCGCGTCGGCATGGTGACCCTGCGCGTGCGCAAACTCGATCCGGTCGCCGATTTCTATCGCGACGCGATCGGCCTTGCCGTCATGGAGCGCAGCGCCAGCTCGGCAACACTCGGGGCAGGCGGGGTGAAGCTGCTTGTGCTTGAGGCGCATCCGGATGCCGCGGAAGAGTCGAAGCGCGCCGCCGGCCTCTACCACACCGCCTTCCTGATGCCGACGCGCAAGGATCTGGCGCGCTGGCTCGTGCATGCCGCGATCCATCGGGTGCCGCTGTCGGGCTTTGCCGACCATCGCGTCAGCGAATCCGTCTATCTCGACGATCCCGAGGGCAATGGCATCGAGGTCTATGCCGATCGCGATCCCGCGCTGTGGCAATGGAATGCCGGCACGGTGACCATGGGCACCGACCAGCTCAACATCGACGATCTGGTCTCGCTCACCAATACCAAGGTCAGCGACTACGCCAAGGCGCCCGACGGAATGCGCATCGGCCACATGCATCTGCGCGTCGGCGACCTCGGAATGGCTAACGGCTTCTATCGCAACACCATCGGCTTCGACCCGACGCGCGAGCGCCAGGGTGCGGCGTTCCTCTCCTCCGGCCGCTACCACCATCATCTCGGTCTCAATGTCTGGCAAAGCGCCGGCGCCGGCCGCCGCGATGACATGGCCACGGGCCTTGCCTGGTTCTCGCTGGAGATCGAGAAGCCGGATTTGTTCGCAGCGCAGGAAGAGCGCTTGCGCAAGGCCGGGGCTGACGTTGTGGCGGTCCCCAATGGGATCGAAGTGGGCGACCCCTGGGGCACGCGGATTCGGCTGATCAAGCTCTAGGCTTGCGTTTTGCTGACGCGCGAGGCGGGTTCGCCGCGGGCCAAGGTTGTCGCGGGACGGTATCGGCTGCGCTCGGCACGCGGCAAGCTTCTGTGACATTCCGCACATCACTTCGGAACGCGTCCGTCCAGGGTGTCCGGCAGGCGGATCGAACGACCCGTTTGCCGATTCCCGTCCCGTCTACGGGGCTTAACCCAAAGGGACTTCCAATGAAGAAAATTGCCTTGATGCTTATCGCTGCCGCAACGCTTGCGGCTTGCGTTTCTGCGCCTGCCGAAGCGCGCGGCACGCGCGTGGTGCGTCCGGCCGCTGCCATCGCCGCAGCGACCGCGGCTGCGATCGCCGCCGACGTCTATTACGGCGGTGGCTACTATTACACGCCCGGCGTCGTCTATTACGGCGGCCCCGGCTACTACGGCTATCCGGCCGTTCGTTACGGCTGGTGATGCCCATGATGGCCCGGAGTTCCTGGCTCCGGGCCATCTGCTCTTGAGGCGGCTGAGGCGCGTTTGACGTCGTCGCGCGTGAGGCTCTAATCTGAAGTCATGACTGACTTCCACGGCGTCTTTCCCTATCTCGTCTCCCCCATCGATCCCCAAGGCCAGATCCGCACCAAGGTGCTGGAAAAGCTTTGCGACGATCTCATCAATGCCGGCGTGCACGGGCTGACGCCGCTCGGCTCGACCGGCGAGTTCGCCTATCTCAACGCCGCACAGCGCACGGCCGTGGTGGAGACCACCATCGCGGCGGCGAAGCGCCGCGTGCCTGTAGTGGCCGGCGTCGTCTCGACCTCGACGGCAGACGCGGTGGCGCAGGCCAGGGCCTACCAGAAGCTTGGCGCCGACGGCATTCTGGCGATCCTCGAAGCGTATTTCCCGCTGCCCGATGGTGGCGTCGAAGCCTATTTCCGCGCCATCGCTGATGCCGTCGACATTCCCGTCGTCATCTACACCAACCCGCAATTCCAGCGCTCGGATCTCACGCTCGACGTCATCGAGCGCCTCGCCGCGCATCCGCGCATCGGCTACATCAAGGACGCCTCCACCAATACCGGCCGCCTGCTTTCGATCATCAATCGCTGCGGCGACCGGATCAAAGTGTTCTCCGCCTCGGCGCATATCCCCGCTGCTGTGATGCTGATCGGCGGCCTCGGCTGGATGGCAGGCCCGGCCTGCATCATCCCGCGGCAGAGCGTCGCGCTCTATGAGCTGTGCAAGGCCAAGCGCTGGGACGAGGCGATGGTGCTGCAGCGAAAGCTGTGGCGCGTCAACGAAGCCTTCGCGCGCTTCAACCTCGCCGCCTGCATCAAGGCAGGGCTTGCGATCCAGGGCTACGACGTCGGCGATCCCGTGCCGCCGCAGGCCGCGCTGACGGCAGAGCAGTGCAAGGTCGTCGAAGCCGTGCTGCGCGAAGTGGATTGACGGCCAGCCATCCACGTCCCACACCACCCAGCGACAAACTTTGCTGAGAGCGAACAGCGTCGTCGCGGCGTGCGCACGCCGCACAGATGGCATGCAGCATTGTGCCCGGCATCGGTTGTTTCGCAGGAAAAATCAGCTAAAACCTCGCCGCCAACAAAAAAGATCTGAAGGAAAGACGAATGAACATTCTTCCCGGCAATCTGCGTTTTGGTGCGGGCAAGCCGATCAAGCGTCTGGAAGACCAGAGACTGCTCACCGGGAAAGGAGCGTTCATCGACGACAAGCCGGAGGACGGCGCGCTCTGGCTCTATCTGTTGCGCTCGCCGCACGCGCACGCGAAGATTCTCTCGATCGACACCGCTGACGCCGCAAGGATGCCAGGCGTCGCCGCGATCTATACCGGCGCGGACCTCGTCAGGGACAATATTGGCACCATTCCGACGCTCGATATCTTCAAGCGCCCGGATGGCTCGCCGATGACCGTGCCGCCGCGGCGGCTGGTGGCGCATGAGGTGGTGCGCTTCGCGGGTGAAGCGGTTGCTGCTGTTGTCGCAAAATCGCGGCTGGAGGCGCAGACCGCGGCCGAGGCGATCGCGGTCGACTACGAGGTGCTGCCGTCGGTGGTCGATCCCGTGGAAGCCACCAAACCCGGCGCACCCGTCGTGTGGCCGGATGCGCCCGACAATATTGTGGCGGCAATGAGCTATGGCGATGCCGCCAGGGTCGAGGAGGTTTTCTCCAAGGCTGCGCACACCGTCTCGCTCGAGATCATAAGCCAGCGGCTGATACCCTCGGCCATGGAGCCGCGCTCGACCATTGCCGAGGTCGAGAAGGGAACGGGCAGGCTCTTGCTGCACACGCAATCGCAAACGCCGGCCTCGACTCGCGACCTGCTCGCCGGCGCCATCCTGAAACGCCCGCTGGACAGCGTGCGTGTGCTGGTTGGCGATATCGGCGGCGGCTTTGGCCAGAAGACCAGCCTCTACCCGGAGGACGGCATCGTGGCCTATGCGGCGACCAAGCTGAACAAGAAGATCCGCTGGCGCGGCGACCGCACCGACGAGTTCGTCGGCGGTACGCACGGCCGCGACCTCACCTCGACCGGCGAATTCGCGCTTGATGCCAGGGGCCGCGTGCTCGCCTATCGCGTGCGCTCGATCGGCGCGACCGGCGCCTATTTGTCCGGCGCCGGCAATATCATTCCGCTGGTGCTCGGCCCGTTCGTGCAGACCGGCGTCTACGATCTGCCGCTGGTGCATTTCGACATCAAGACTGTCATGACCCACACCGCACCGGTCGGCGCCTATCGCGGCGCGGGCCGTCCCGAAGCGGTGTTCGTTGTCGAGCGCTTGATGGATGCGGCCGCGCGCCAGATCGGCATCGACCCGCGCGCGATCCGCAAAATGAACTACATCAAGCCGGCGCAGTTGCCCTACACCAATGCCGCGGGCCAAGTGTACGATTCCGGCGCCTTCGCACACATGATGACGCGCGCCGCCGAGCTCGCCGACTGGGACGGCTTTGCCGCCCGCAAGCGCGCCGCGAAGAAGCGCGGCATGCTCTATGGCCGCGGGCTCACCTCCTACATCGAGTGGACCGGCGGCACCGCGCATAAGGAAAAGGTCAGCCTGCACGCGACGGGCGAAGGCCGAGTCATCCTGCATTCCGCCACCATGGCGATGGGGCAGGGGCTGCAGACCACCTACAGCCAGATGGTGTCGGATGCGCTCGGCATCCCCCTCGACAAGATCGACGTGGTGCAGGGTGACACGGATCTCGCCACCGGATTCGGCAGTGTCGGCTCGCGCTCGCTGTCCGTCGGCGGCACCGCGGTAGCGGTCTCCTCGAACGACATGATCAACAAGGCGCGCGAGAAGGCGTCGAACCTGCTCGAAGCTGCGGTCGAGGACATCGAGTATCGCGACGGCTGGCTCACGGTGGTCGGCACCGACAGGCGCATCGATCTGTTCGAGATCGCCAGGAAGGAAGGCACTGGAAAGCTCTCCGTCGACAGCGAGGGCGAGGTCGACGGGCCGAGCTGGCCGAACGGCACCCATATCTGCGAGGTCGAGATCGATCCCGAGACCGGCGTCACCAAGGTGGTGCGCTACACCACGGTCGATGACGTCGGCGTGGCCGTCAATCCGATGCTGGTCGCAGGCCAGGTCCATGGCGGCGTCGCGCAGGGCATTGGACAGGCGCTCTATGAAGGCGTCGCCTACAGCGAAGAAGGCCAGTTGCTCACCGCGAGCTACCAGGATTATTGCCTGCCGCGTGCCGACGACATTCCGCCGATCACGGTGACGCTCGATCCCTCGGC
>DATEJC010000161.1:0-12697 GCA_035278345.1 Bradyrhizobium sp.
CGCTTCCGCCGCTTCATTGGCCGGGAACTGGATGACCTCGACCTTGGTCGGGTCGACGCCGTATTGCCGGAGAATCACCTTCAGCAAATTGACGTTGGCCTGCGTGCGGCCGATCACGCCGATGCGGTGCCCGGCGAGCTGCGCGATCTTGGTGATCTTTGGCGGCGCCTTCTTGCCCTTGACCTTGGGCGCGGGCGGCACCCAGAGCACGGCGACGTTCTTGCGCAGCGTGGCCACGGCTTGCGCGTTCTTCGGCACATCGAGGTCGCCGCGGATGATGGCAAGATCGGCCTTGCCTTCGGCGAGCGCCTGCGCACTTGACACCGCGCCGTCGGTCGACAGCGGCCGCAGGCGGATCTGGGCGTTGCGCTGGTTGTTGAACGCCTGCGCCAGCGTCTGCACCACCTTGAGGTCGTCGCTGTTGGCGGGCCCGACCGCGACCTTCAGCGTCACCGGGCGCATCGCGAAATAATAGGCGGCGGCGGCAACGCTCAGCACCGCCATCAGGCCAGCAAGCGAAACGAACGCAACCCTGCGCTTCGCCGAGCGCGGCGAAGACGATGGAATGGCCGAGTAGGCTAGGTCGGGTCCGCTCGTCATGGATCTCGCAAATAATCGTTTCAGAGGCATCTTCATGAAGGCCAACGCGATTACGCCGCGAATCCTAGCAAAATTTTGTCACGGGCGCGCAGGCCGTCGCCTTCATGGTTAGCGAGCCCCGCGCCGGGCCGATTTTGGCATGGATCGCAAGCGCACCCGTCGGTGTTAGGGTAAAGTTCCCGTGAAAAAAGGTGGAGGCGCCCATGGTGGAGCGACTGTCGGCGGAGGCAAGGAAAGCGGCGTTGGCGGAACTGGCGGGCTGGAAGGAAACCTCCGGCCGCGACGCGATCGAGCGCACCTTCGTTTTCAAGGATTTCAACGAGGCCTTCGGCTTCATGTCGCGCGCTGCGCTGGTCGCCGAGAAGAACGACCATCACCCGGAATGGCGCAATGTCTACAAGACCGTGGAGGTGGTGCTGGCCACCCATGACGCCGGCGGTGTCACCCGGCTCGACATCGAGCTTGCCAAGGCGATGAACGGCATCGCCCGGCAGCTTGGCGTATTCTGAGCCGCTTGCGTTGCCGGTTTCCTATCCCCAACTGAGCAGGGGACGCGGCAATCGGCCGCGCAGAGGGCAACGACGATGGCAACCGACCACAGCGTGGGGTTCGAGCCGGCCGACAGGCTGGCGCAGGACAGCGACAGCGTGCGCCGGCGGTTCTGGATCAAGTTCAAGCAGGTGGTGGCGAAGTTGCCTTTCGCCGAGGATCTGCTGGCGGCCTATTACTGCGCCTTCGACCGCGAGACGCCGCGGCATGTTCAGCTGACGCTCCTGGGCGCGCTCGCCTATTTCATCCTGCCGTTCGATTTCATGCCGGACATGCTGCCGATCCTCGGCTTCACCGACGATGCGGCCGTGCTCGCCACCGCCATCCGCATGGTCGCCAGCAACATTACGCCTGAACATCGCGAGGCCGCCCGCGCGGCGCTCAAGCGCGGCGTCGAGACCGCGGACCTGCGCGACTAGCAAGGAAAAAGGCGTGACCGCGGAGCCCGCGATCACGCCTGTCAGTACTTCCCCCGAACAAGTGGCGTGTCGCCGCCTTACTTCGTCGCCTGTGCCGGGCGGATTTGCGCCCGCGCGTTACGCTCTGCATCCCACTGCTGGAACTGCCTGAACAGCGCCTCGCGATCGCCGTCGCTCTTGATCGTCGCGGCCGCCGACGGTGTCTGCTTCAGGAATTCGTCGAAGCGGGTGCGGGTCATGGCTTCCACATTATGCGACTTCAGCCACTGCTCGGCGGCGGGCAGGCGCTGCCAGTCGGCGAGCGGCGCGGACAGCGAGACTTCCTTCCATTTCGGATGGAAGGGCGGGTTCTGGAACGTCGGGAATTTGGTGAAGAACGCGTCCACGAACTGCGCGAGCTTGCGGTAGCGCTCGGTGTTGGGCGCCCAGTTATAGGCCGCGAGCACCGCCGGCACCGCGATGGTGTCCACCGTCTCGCCTTCGGCGATCAGGTTCGGATAATCTTTCGAGGTTAGCGTCGCCGGCAGATAGTCGCTCTGCAGCGGCTTTGCCCATTCCACCCTGGCAAGGTGGAAGCGGCCGTCATTCTTGAAGTTGGAGACCGACTTGTAGGGCTTGCCGCCGGTGACGATCACGGCGTCGAGCTCGCCCTTCTGCAGCTTCTCCATCGCGATGCGCTGCTCGATGTAATAGACCTGCGGCTTGATGCCGAGGCGCTCGAACACGGTCAGCGCGGTGACGAAGGTGCCGCCGTTGGGCAGGTCGACGCTGACCCGCTTGCCGTTGAGGTCCTTGATGCTCGCGATCGACTTCGGCGCGATCATCTGCATCTCTTCGTTATAAAGCTTGGTCACATAGGTGAACTGCTTCTTGATGTCCTTGGCAAAGCCCTTGCGCTCGAGATAGTCGAGCGTGTCGGAGCGGACGATGCCGAGGTCGACGCCTTGCAGGAACAGGATGTCGGCGACGCTCTGGACTGAACCGCGCCCGACGATCGGAAGTACGCGCAACTTGTTTCCATCGTCGAGCACGGAAGCCAGATCGGCGCCGAACTGTACATAGGTGCCGCCGATCGTTCCCGAGATCAGGGTCACCGTGTTCGCGTTCAGCGCCTGCTTGGTCTGCACTGAACCGAACTGAAAGATTGCCTTGAGACTGTCGCTGACCTTCGCGGGATCGAGCTCTTTCTCATCCGCTGCGCGCGCCGCCGGGCCGCACACCACTGTCGTGGCAACGAGTGCCATCGCAAACAAACGTCGCATCTAGTATCCCCTGCTGGTCGGGTTGGTTTCGGGTGGTTGTCGGAGCGGGACGGCGCGTTATCCACCCGTCATCGCGCCGGAGTTGACGGGCGGAATTCTTCCGCCCGTGTTTGCGCCTCTGTTAATTCTGGATCTGCGACAGGCGCCGGCGGGCGTCCGCCGAACCGAGATCAGCCGCTTTCTGGTACCACTTGCGCGCCATCGCCGGGTCGGGCGTGATGCTGCGCATGTCGCGGTTGCCGATCACAAGGGGATCATAGGTGGTGCCCAGCATCAGCGCGGCTTCCGCTTCCTGTGCGTCGGCGGCGCGTTCGAGCAAGAGCCGCGCGGAGGCGATATCGCCGATCTCGAGCATGCCCTTGGCGCGCTTGAGGAGCCCTGCGAGCTCGTCCGGATCCATGCGCCGCGCCGCGGTGGCGGCAGGCTGCGGCGGCGCCGGGGCTGCAGGCGCGACCGCGGCCACCTGGCCCTTCAGGGCCGATTGATAGGCTGCGGAAATTTCCTCGCGCGAAGGCAGGGCATTGGCGACTTCCACCGGCTTGCTCGCTACCACAGCGGCTGCTGCCGGCGCGGCAGTGGCTTCTGCCGGCCTGCCGCGATAGACGGCCTGCGCTTCCGGCGCGGCGATGCGCGGTTCAGGCGCGGCGGTCTGTGCGATGCGCGGCGGCGCTGCGTCAGGCGGCGCACCGCCGAACGAAGCGGGCGCGACGCTGGCGAGCGAGGCCTTGGCATTGACGAAGACGGAGCGCGTGGCGTCGATGGAGAAGAATCCGACGGTGGCGGCGACTGCCGTGGCGGCGACGACGCCGGTCACGATGCGAGAAATGCGCGGCTTGTCCTGCTTGCTGCCGAATGTGTATTCGCGCGCCTCGTCCTCGAAACGATCCTGCTGGTATTGCTGATCATAATCCGACAGGAAAAGCGGCACGCGATCCTGCGGCAGCGGTTCCAGCTGTCTCGATGCGGAACTCTCGTACTGATAAGTCGGATACAGGCCCGGATCGTTGATGGCTTCATCAAAGCGGTCAAACGGATCACTCGTCCGCACCTGCCTCGTACTCTCCACCATGGTGATGCTTCCCCGCTACTATTACGCAACGACGGGAACGATGGGACTTCCGTTTTCTTGTAGTATTGCCGCCCCAAGCGCCCGCTACTGGGGTCGATGAATCTGCTCGCGAATAGGTTGAAAAAACGACGCTCATCGGCGCGAATCGGGAAACATTTTGTTTTGATTGCGGCGTATTCGCCTAATTCAATCACATAAAAATGCGTCGTTAGCATCGCGTTGATTTCGATGGCGGCGCTTTACGCCTGTGGAATCCGTGTGTTCGTGATGGTTCAGGCGCGCAGCCGATTAACCATCTACTGTGTTTCAAATCCGGCAGAATCGGCGCGCACCCGTTACACTACGGATGCATGTGGAACTCCTGAGACGCGATCCCGATCGATCGCGACTGTGGAAAAAAGATCACGCTCAAACGCGACGGCGCGTAAGCGTGATGACAATTTGACGACAAGTCATCGCGCATCAGGGATGCAGAATCACCTTGCCCATCGCCTGACGCCCGGCGAGCACCTTGAGCGCGTCGGCGGTCTGCGCCAGCGGGAAGGTGCGGTCGACATGCGAGGAGATTTTTCCTTCCGCCGTCCACTTCACCAATTTCTCCAGATTGGCGCGGTTCTTCTGCGGATTGACGCGCGTCCACGCGCCCCAGAACACGCCGCGGATGTCGCAGCCCTTCAGCAGCGCAAGATTGAGCGGCATCTTGGGAATGTCGCCCGCGGCAAAACCGATCACCAGGAAACGGCCTTCCCACGCGATCGAGCGCAGCGCGGCTTCGGCATAGCTGCCGCCGACGGGATCGAAGATGATGTCGGCGCCCTTGCCGCCCGTCAGCTTGCGCAGGCCTTCCTTCAGGTCTTCCTTCGAATAATTCAGCGTCAGCTCGGCGCCGTGCTGCCTGGCAAATTCAAGCTTCTCGTCCGATGAAGCGCAGGCGATCACCTTCAGTCCCATCAGCTTGCCGAGCTCGCATGCGGCGAGCCCCGTGCCGCCGGCCGCGCCGAGCACGGCGAGCGTCTCGCCGGGCTTCGGGCTCGCGCGGTCTTCCAGCGCATGCAGCGCGGTGCCGTAGATGATGATGATTCCGGCGGCGCGGTCGTAGTCGAGATTGTCGGGGATCTTCACGATGGAATTGGCCGGCAGCGCGATCTTCTCGCGCGCGCCATTATGGCCGCAGGAGGCGACGACGCGGTCGCCGATTTTGAGATCGGTGACCCCTGCACCGACGCTCTCGATCACGCCGGCGACTTCCGCGGCCGGCGAGAACGGGAAGGGCGGCTTGATCTGGTACTTGCCCTGGATCATCAGGATGTCGAAGAAATTCAGCGCCGCCGCCTTGATCGCAATGACGGCTTCGCCCGGCCCCGCCACCGGATCGGGCACATCCGCCAGCACGAGTTCGTCGGGTTGGCAGTATTGCGAACAGAGGATGGCTTTCATGGACACACCTGATCTTCTGATAGGAAAGGTCTGGCCAGCTTCTTGCCGGATTTGCAGCCGGGCTACAATCCGAATCGGCTGCTTTTTGGCGGCGCGCAGGACTAACCTGCGTCATTGCTTCGTCGCTTGCGCTCCTCGCAATGACGGTAGCGAGAGGGGAGTGAAACAATGTTTGAAAAGGACCTGCTGAAGGCAAAGCGCATCCTCATCACCGGCGGCGGTTCTGGCCTCGGCGCCGCAATGGGGCGGCGCTTTGCCGAGCTCGGCGCGGAGCTGATCATCTGCGGCCGCAGGCTGGAATTGCTGGAGCAGACGGCGTCCGCCATGCGCGGCGATTTCGGCACGAAGGTGTCGGTCGCAAGATGCGATATCCGCGACGGCGCCGCCGTCGACGCCATGATGGACGATATCTTCGGCACTGCGCCGATCGACGTGCTGGTCAACAACGCGGCCGCCACCTTCATCGCTCAGACCGAGCACATGTCGTTCCGCGCCGCCGACGCGATCCTTGGCCCCACCCTGCATGGTGCAATGTATTGCACGCTCGCCGCGGGAAAGCGCTGGATCGAGCGCAAGCACAAGGGCGTGGTGCTGAGCATTCTCTCGACCTCAACCATCACCGGCCGCGCCTTCACGGTGCCCTCGGCGATGGCGAAGTCGGCGGTGCTGGCGATGACAAAGAGCCTTGCGGTGGAATGGGGCCCCAAGGGCATCCGCACCGTCGCGATCGCGCCTGGCGCGTTTCCGACGCCGGGCGCCAGCGCCCAGCTCCGTCCCGAAGGCCGTGAGGAAAGCTGGGCGGACCGCAATCCGCTCGGCCGCCATGGCGATCATGCGGAACTTGCCAATCTCGCCAGCTATCTGATCTCCGACCAGGCCGGCTTCATCAATGGCGAGATGGTGGTGCAGGACGGCGGCTCGCATTTGCGCAGTTCCGGCGCCGAAGACCTCCTGCAATGGACCGAGGCACAGTGGGAGAAGCAGCGCGCCGCGCGATCGAAAAACTGAGGCCGGCGTTTGGCAGCCCAGTGTGCGGAAGGCGTGCGCCGGCTTGCTAACTGCCTTCCCAAACACGCGTTTCCCGGTTATCCATCCTGCGCTGATGATGGCGGTGCGGGCCATCTTCAGGTCACAATGATGGGGGAACCAGACCGGATCATGGTACGGCAAATTCTCGCATCGCTGCTCGCGAGCACATTCGTCTGCGCAGGCGCAAGCCTCGCGCTGGCGCAAGGCACGGCCCCGCCGCCCGCAGCACCCAAAGCCGCCAAGAAGGAGGCACCGAAGCCGCCGGCCGCGGTGAAGCCGGAAGCTGCGCCGGCAGCGGGGGGCGCCGAGCCGACGTTGCTCGGCCAATACGGCACCTGGGGCGCCTACACCGCAACGCCGAACGGCAAGCGTGTCTGCTTTGCGCTGGCAAAGCCCTCCTCGTCGAAGACCAATCCGCCGAACCGCCCACGCGATCCTGCGTACGCCTTCGTCTCCACGCGCCCGGGCGAGAAGGTGGTCAACGAAGTCTCGATCATGATCGGCTATCAGCTCAAGCCGGGTTCGGAATCGAGTCTGGAGGTCGGCGGCGCCAGCTATGCCATGTACACCCAGGGCGACGGCATCTGGATCAAGAACGCCGCCGAGGAAGAGCGCATGGTGGACGCCATGCGCAAATCCGCCGACGTCACCGTCAAGGGCATTTCCACCAAGGGAACGGAGACGACCGATATATTTTCGCTGAAAGGCCTCTCCCAAGCGCTCGACCGCATCGCGCAGGACTGCCGGCGCTGACCATTTTGGCCTGAAACACGTGCATTTCCCGCCTTTCCAGCACGCGCCGGAAGGCCTATTTGATGCTTCATGACCGACACCACGACCCATCCGGCTGCGACCGGCGCCAATGCGCCATTGGAGAAGCAGCCGCTTGAAACCTATGTGCCGCCGGCGAAACCCTCGCTGATCGGGCTGTCGCGGGCTGACATCGCCGACCGCCTCGGCGAGATCGGCGTAGCGCCCGCGCAGCGCAAGATGCGCACGCAGCAGCTCTGGCACTGGATGTATTTTCGCGGCGCAAAGTCCTTTGCCGAGATGACCAACGTCTCGAAGGACATGCGCGCCGAACTCGAGAAGCACTTTACGGTCGACCGGCCCGAAGTGGTCGCCGAGCAGATCTCCAGCGACGGCACCCGCAAATGGCTGCTGCGCCTGCCGAGCGGCGATAATGTCGAGAAGCCGCACGAGGTCGAGTGCGTCTACATCCCCGAGACCGATCGCGGCACGCTTTGCGTCTCCTCGCAGGTCGGCTGCACGCTCAATTGCGCGTTCTGTCACACCGGCACCCAGCGCCTGGTGCGCAACCTCACCGCCGGCGAGATCGTCGGCCAGGTCATGGTAGCGCGCGACCGTCTCAACGACTGGGCCGACCGCGAGAACGGCAGCCGCCTCGTCACCAACATCGTCATGATGGGCATGGGCGAGCCGCTCTACAATTTCGACGCGGTGCGCGATGCGCTCTTGATCGTCGCCGACAATGAAGGCATCGGCATCTCCCGCCGCCGCATCACGCTGTCGACCTCGGGTGTCGTGCCGAACATCGTGCGCGCGGGCGAGGAGATCGGCGTGATGCTGGCGATCTCGCTGCACGCCGTGCGCGATGAACTGCGCAATGAGCTGGTGCCGCTCAACCGCAAATATCCGATTGCTGAATTGCTGCAGGCCTGCCGCGACTATCCCGGCGCGTCCAATGCGCGGCGCATCACTTTCGAATATGTGATGCTGAGGGGCGTCAACGATTCCCTCGATGACGCGAAGCTGCTGGTGAAGATGCTCAAGGGCATTCCCGCCAAGATCAATCTGATCCCGTTCAATCCGTGGCCGGGCACCGTTTACGAATGCTCCGACTGGGACCAGATCGAGAAATTCTCCGAATACATCTTCAACGCCGGCTATTCCTCACCGGTGCGCACCCCGCGCGGCCGCGACATCCTCGCCGCCTGCGGGCAATTGAAGTCGGAGACTGAAAAACTGTCCGCGCGCGAGCGCCAGGCGCTACGCGCCATGGCGATGACGGATTGAGTGGAGAACTATAAGTATTCGTCATGGCCGGGCTTGTCCCGGCCATCCACGTCTTCGGTTGTCGTTGGAAAGAAGTAAGACGTGGATGCCCGGGACGAGCCCGGGCATGACGGTGGAGAGAGTGGCGTTGCTCTTATCAAGGAACGGAATCTCTGCATGGCCCTGATCGGCCGTCTCTTCGTCGTCCTCTTCGCCTTCCTCGCTGCATGCCTGGTGGCTGGAATGATCGTGGTCGGCGCGGTGCTGTTTCCGGAATTCACCGATCTCGGCATCGGCCAGCTCGATCCCGCGGTGAACGTCATCGTCGGGGTCGGCTTCATCTTCATCTCCGGCTTTGCGCTGCTGCCGGCGATGATCATCGCCGCCATCACCGAAGCCTTCTATATCCGCAGCGTGCTGGCCTATGCCGTCGGCGGCGCGCTGGTCGGCGCAGCCTGCTATCTCGGCCTCATCCCCTTCGATCCCGAGACCATGCAATTTGACGGCATCATCCGCCGCCATCTCGAAATCATGACCGGCGCCGGCATCGTCGCCGGCCTCGTCTACTGGATGATCGCCGGCCGCAACGCCGGCGCCTGGCGCAAACCGCCCCGCCGCCCGATGCAACCGCCACCGCCGCTTCCGTCGAATCTGCGCCCGCCGTCGCTGTAAGCGAGGTTTCCGTCATTGCGAGCGAAGCGTAGCAATCCATAGCGCAGCACCGGAAGCGTGGATTGCTCCTCGCAATGACGGGGTTCCCATCATCCCCTACCTCAGCTAAACCCCGCGCCATGAACCGGACCGGACTCTTCATCGCACTGGGGCTCTTTCTCGTCGTCGGCCTCTTGTTCGGGCTCTATCCCGAGCTCGACCTCAAGCTGGCGGCGGCCTTCTATGACGCCGCCACCAAAACCTTCCCGCTGAAACTCAACGCCATCGCCGCCCTTGCGCGCGATGCGGCGATGTGGATCGCCTGGGCCTTCGTGCTGCCGTCGATCGCCGCGCTGATCTGGAAGATGATCCGTCCCGACCGGCCGCTGCTGGTGAAGGGCCGCTCGATCATCTTCCTTCTGGCGACGCTGGCGCTGTCGGCAGGCGTGCTCACGAATCTCACCTTCAAGTCCTATTGGGGGCGGCCGCGCCCGGTCGTGGTGATGCAGTTCAACGGCTCCGAGCCGTTCGTGCCGTGGTGGGATCCGCGCGGCACCTGCGGGCGCAACTGCTCCTTCTTCTCCGGCGAGGGCGCCACCGCGTTCTGGACCTACGCGCCGGCAGCGCTGGCGCCGCCACAGTGGCGGCCGCTTGCCTACACGGCGGCGACCATATTCGGCGTCGCCACCTCGGGCTTGCGCATGGCCTTTGGCGGGCACTTCTTCACGGATGTTGCGATCGCCGGCCTCGTCACCTTCCTTGTGATATGGCTCGCCTTTGCGCTTGTTTACCGCTGGCCGCGCACGAAACTGTCCGACGAGCGGATCGACGCGGCGCTGACCCGTTTGTTCTGGCCGGGCTACCGCCTGCGCCTGCGCTGGATGGGGCGCGAAAGCGGCCCGGCACAGCCGGCCTGAGCGCCGCATCCCGCGATTAATCGCGTGCCGAGCCCGGCGAAATTTGTTATCCGCCCACAAGCCACAATTCAGCACTTTCGACCGATTGGACGTTTGATGACCACGATCCTGAAGAGCCTGCCCAAGGGCGAAAAAGTCGGCATCGCCTTCTCGGGCGGGCTCGACACCAGCGCGGCCCTGCTCTGGATGAAGCAAAAGGGCGCGCGCGTCTTCGCCTATACCGCCAATCTCGGCCAGCCGGACGAGGCCGACTACGACGAGATTCCGCGTAAAGCGCTGGAGTTCGGTGCAGAGAAGGCTCGCCTCGTCGATTGCCGCCAGCAACTCGTCCACGAAGGCATCGCCGCCATCCAGGCCGGCGCCTTCCATGTCTCGACCGGCGGGCTCTCCTACTTCAACACCACGCCGCTCGGCCGCGCCGTGACAGGCACGATGCTGGTCGCGGCCATGCAGGAGGACGGCGTCAACATCTGGGGCGACGGCTCCACCTACAAGGGCAACGACATCGAGCGGTTCTATCGCTATGGCCTGATGACCAATCCGGCCCTGCGCATCTACAAGCCGTGGCTCGACCAGCAGTTCATCGACGAGCTCGGCGGCCGCGCTGAAATGTCGGCGTTCATGACCGCCCATGGTTTTGCCTACAAGATGAGTGCGGAGAAGGCGTACTCGACCGACAGCAATTTGCTGGGCGCGACCCACGAGGCCAAGGATCTCGAGCACCTCAACAGCGGCATCAAGATCGTCAACCCGATCATGGGCGTGCCGTTCTGGCGCGACGACTGCAACGTCAAGGCCGAGAAGGTCGTCGTGCGTTTCGAGGAAGGCCAGCCGGCCGCGCTCAACGGCCAGACTTTCCGCGATCCCGTGTCGCTGTTCCTCGAGGCCAACGCCATCGGCGGCCGCCATGGCCTTGGCATGAGCGACCAGATCGAGAACCGCATCATCGAGGCCAAGAGCCGCGGCATCTACGAGGCGCCCGGCATGGCGCTGCTGCACATCGCCTATGAGCGGCTCGTCACCGGCATCCACAACGAGGACACTATCGAGCAGTACCGCATCAGCGGCATGAAGCTCGGCCGCCTGCTCTACCAGGGCCGCTGGTTCGATTCGCAGGCGCTGATGCTGCGCGAGACCGCGCAGCGCTGGGTTGCGCGCGCCGTCACCGGCGAGGTGACGCTGGAGCTGCGCCGCGGCAACGACTACTCGCTGCTCAACACCGAGAGCCCGAACTTGACCTATCAGCCGGAGCGGCTGAGCATGGAGAAGGTCGAGGACGCCGCTTTCACGCCGGCCGACCGCATCGGCCAGCTCACCATGCGCAACCTCGACATCGCCGACACCCGCGCGAAGCTGAAGCTCTATACCGACACCGGCCTGCTCTCGGCCGGCGAGGGCTCGTACATCCCGAAGCTCGACAACGACAAGGATTAGGCGGCGGCATACGTTGGTGTCGTCCCGGCGCAGGCCGGGACCCACACGCCGCGGCCGCCATTGTTGAAACGCGCTGGTCGACGGCTTTCGTTCACCAACATCCACTCGTGGTTATGGGCCCCGGCCTGCGCCGGGGCGACACGTGGAAAGAGGGGACGCAAGAAAAAATGGCCGGGATCGCTCCCGGCCATTTTCATTTCTCCGTCTCTTATTGCCGCGGCGGCGCAGTGCCGGGCGGAGGCGGCGGCAGCGAGGCCTGGCCGCCATTGAGCAGCGGCGTGATGCGCCGGACCGTGACGCGACGGTTGATCACGCTCGGTCCGTCGGTCTGCTCCTTCGGATACTGCTCGCCATAGCCCTGCGAGGTCAGGTTCTCCGCGGGCACGCCGAACTGCTGGGTCAGCAGCGTGGCGGCCGATTCCGCGCGGCGGTCCGACAGCGACAGATTGTCGACGTCGGAGCCGACCTTGTCGGTATGGCCTTCGATCAGGAACACCTCGCGCGGATTGGCCTGGATGGCGCGGTTGAGGCCGTCGGCGATCACCTGCAGCTTCGCCGCCTGGTCAGGCGGGATCTCCCACGAACCAGTCGCGAAGTTGATGGTGTTGACGTCGATGCTCGGCATCTGCATCCGAACATTGGGGCTGTAGCGGATCTCGTCGAGCGAGTAGCGCCGATCGATCCGTTGCACCGGCGGCGCCACCATGGTGTCATAGATCACCTCCGGCGGCGCCTCATCCGCTGCAACGATATAGCGGTTGTAGGGGATGCTGACCACCGGCGGCGGCAGGTCGACATAGAAGCCGCCGACCGCGCGCGGATCGCGATAGCTGTTGTCGATGATGACGATCTCGCGCCCATAGCTGTCGCGCCGGATGCGGCGGAGCAGCCGCCCATCGGCGCCGACCACGGTGATGACCTCGGTGCCGTCGGGACGGATCACGACGGTGCGGGTCTCACCGCCCATCGTCTCGGTGCGGATGTCGCGGGCGCCATAGCGGAAACGGTAGAGGTCGTTGCCGCGGACGTACTGCTGTCCGCTCGGGTCGCGGATGATGATGCGGTCCGGCTCGTAATAGACGGTGCGGCCGCCTTCGACGACCTCTCGCCGCTGGTTGTGCAGGTTGGCGATGGTCGCGCCGACCACGGCGCCAGCAACCACACCCGCGCCGAAGGCAAGTGGCTTCAGGTTGTCCCGCTGCGGCGGTGGCGGTGGCGGCAGTGGCGCTGCGACCGCCGGTGCGGTCCGGAAGGCAGGAGCAACCGTCGGCGGCGCGTATTGCGCCTTGCCGGCCGGCGGCGTTGCGGCTGCCG
>DATEJC010000162.1:0-4325 GCA_035278345.1 Bradyrhizobium sp.
GAAATCGCCGGCGGAGAACAGGTCGATGCCGGTCACCTTCAGCTTGGTCGACGTGACCGAGCCGTCATAGGTGGCAAAGCCCTTCATCGCGAGATGATTGGCACAGACCTTGGCCTGGTCGAACAGCGGCGCGACGAGGCCGTAGCACTGCCGGCGGTGCTGCACGCATTCGCCGACCGCGTAGATGCGGCCGTCATAGGTCTGCATGGTATCGGAGACGACGATGCCGCGCTCGCAATAGAGCCCCGCCTTCCTGGCCAGCTCGACATTGGGGCGGATGCCGACCGCCATCACGACGATGTCGGCGGGCAGCTCCGTGCCGTCCTTGAAACGCACACCGGTGACGTGATCCTCACCGAGGATCGCCTCGGTCTCGGCCGGCATTTTGAACACCATGCCGCGCTCTTCCAGAGACTTGCGCAAGAGGCCGCCGGCCACGGCATCGAGCTGGCGCTCCATCAACGTATCGAGCAGATGCACGACGGTGACGTTCATGCCCCGCTTCATCAGCCCGTTGGCGGCCTCCAGGCCCAACAGGCCGCCGCCGATCACCACCGCATGGCGGCGCGTGGTCGAGGCCTCGACCATGTGCTCGACATCCTGGATGTCGCGGAAGCCGATGACGCCCCTCAGCTTGTTGCCGGGAAGCGGCAGGATGATCGGATTGGAGCCGGTGGCGATCAGCAGGCGATCATAGGGCACGCGCGCGCCCTCTGATGTGACGACCTCGCAGGTGCGGCGGTCGATCATCGTGATGGTCTCGCCCTTGCGCAGCGTGATGCCGTTATCGTCGTACCACTGCTCGGTATTGAGCATGATGTCGTCGACGGTCTTCTCGCCGGCCAGCACGGGCGAGAGCAGGATGCGGTTGTAATTGCCGTAAGGCTCGGCGCCGAACACGGTGATGTCGTAGAGATCGGGAGCCCGCTCAAGCAGCGTCTCGACGGTGCGGATGCCGGCCATGCCGTTGCCGATCACCACCAGTTTCTGCTTCGTGAGTCTTTCGAGCATGGTCTGCCTTTCGGTTCCGACGGCTCCGCCCCACGACGCCACAGGCGTCGTTTTCGGCGGGCGATTGCTTGAGGAATTTTTGAGGCCCGTCGGCGGGCGCCGGCCGTCGGCACTGGCGGCTGTAAGGTCTCTATTTCAAGACGCGTGCCAATCGGGTCACTCTATTTTATCAAGTGAAAACAATTGTTTGCATAAAGGCATGAATCAATGCCACGGAAGCCCGAACGCCATCTTCGCCCAAAACTTCGGCTCGACAGATCATCTATTGTGCAGTGCGGCCGTGAGTCTCGGCCGGCCCGAAGGCGTGCACGGCCTGCCCGTCGCGCGCGCGAAGCGCCAACATCCGCAACCATTCGTCGTCATGTCACGATTGCGACCAAGCAACGCAGTGCGCGCTCGCGTCAACAGAGCGCGCCCATGAGTCGGATTGACGTGCGTCTCGCGCCACTCCCATAATCCCGACCAAGTGCGCGTGCGGAGAAGCAAGCGTGGTCCGTGGCGATCGTGCTCAAACAAAGGCGCACAGGCGGGGGTACGGCTTGTCGGCATCGCGGCGTCCCATGTTCGGCGAGCAACAGCGCTTCGTGCTGCTCCTCATCGCGCCCGCAGCGTTGTTGATGCTGCTGTTCCAGGTGGTGCCGATCGTGATCGGCGCCAATGCCAGCTTTCGCGACTGGGCGCTCTATAACCCCAAGAAGATCTGGGTCGGCCTCGCGCACTATCACTCTGTGATTACCGATCCGGCGTTCCTCTACGTCGTGCTGCCCAACACGTTCATATTCATGATCGTCAGCGTGCTCGGCGCGTTGGTGACCGGACTGGCGCTGGCCCTGCTGCTCAACCGCCCCTTCCCCGGGCAAAAGATCGTGCAGACCATCCTGCTGGTGCCGCTGATGGTGGCGCCGGTGGTCGCCGCGATCATGATCCGCTGGATCTTCAACGACCAGTTCGGCATCGCGAATGTGGTGCTGGAAGCAATCGGCCTGGAAGGTCAGCCCTGGCTGGTGCAGCGCTGGAGCGCCTTCTGCATCATCGTGCTCACCGACATCTGGCTGTGGACGCCCTGGTTCACGCTGCTCTTGCTCGCTGGGTTACAGAGCCTGCCGAAGGAACCGTTCGAGGCCGCCGCCATCGACGGCACCTCCACCTGGCGCGTGTTCCGCTATCTCACGCTGCCGATGCTGCGTCCGGTGATCGTCGTTTGCGTGGTGATCCGGGCCATCGACGCTTTCCGCACCTTCGACATCGTCTGGACCTTGACGGGCGGCGGTCCCGGCCGCTCCACCGAGCTGTTCAGCCTCTATGCCTATGTGCTGGCCTTCCTCAATCTCGATCTCGGCCGCGGCTCGGCGGCGGCGATCATCGGCGGGCTGATCATCCTCGTGCTCGGCGTCGTGATGTACCGCGTCGTCGACCGCATCGCGAAGGCTTAAAGTCCATGCCGATGGTGACCCGCCCAAATTTCCTGCCGGGCTTGCCGAACTGGAGCCGCAAGACCTTCTTTGCGCTCGCGCTCGCCGCGATCTGCTTTGCCTTCGCCTTTCCGGTGCTGTGGCTGATCCTGACCTCGCTACGGCCGGAATCCGGCGTCTACTACGTGCATCGCGGCACCGAGTTCACCTTCGGCAATTTCAAGGAAGTGCTCGGCCAGGAGCGCATCGTCGAAGCCTTTATCAACAGCGCCGTGATCTCGACGCTGGCGACCGTGTTTTCCCTGCTGGTGACGGTATCGAGCGGCTACATGCTGTCGCGCTTCACCGGCCCCGCCTCGCGGATGTGGTTCGGCACCATCTATGTGTTCCGCTGCGTGCCCTATATCTCCTGGGTGCTGCCGCTTTACTTCGTGGTGCAGACCTGGGGCATCTACGACACCTATGTCGGGCTGCTGCTGCCGCATATCGCCGTGCACATCTGCTTCTTTTCCTGGCTGATGAAGGGCTTTTTCGACGGCATCGATCCCTCCATGGAATACGCCGCCATGATCGACGGCTGCAGCCGCTGGGGCGCCTTCATCCGCGTCGCTATTCCTTCGGCCCTGCCCGCGATCTCCGCGCTTGCGGTGCTATGCTGGCTGTTCACCTGGAACGAATTTCTGTTCGCGCTGATCCTGACCGGCAACCGGGTCCCCGTGATCACGGTTGTCATGGCGCAATTCGTCACTGAAATGGGACTGCACTGGAACCTGATGGCGGCGACCGCCGTGATGGCCCTGCTGCCAGCCTTCCTGATCGCGCTGTTTGGCCAGAAATACGTGATCCAGGGCTTGCGTATCTAACGAAGAGAGAAGACGAAGTATTGGGCGACCGACACGAACGACAATAACAAGGGAGCGAGAGCCATGCAGGGATTGGCAAGATGGACGTTGGCAGCCGCAGCCGCGCTGGGGCTTGCGACATCAGCCGCAAATGCGCAGGTGAAGGAACTACGGATCGGCTACCAGCCGAGCCCGATCCAGGACCTGTCGATCGCAATGTTCGAGGCCTGGGGCGCCAAGAACGGGGTCAAGATCGTCAAGGTGCCGAACTCCTACGGCGTCTATGTCGAGAAGATGACGGCATCGCTGACGTCGAACTCGGACCAGTACGACGTGATCTGGCACAATGACGACTGGGGCCAGACCTGGGCGCATCTCCTGGAGCCGACCGACGACGTCGAAGCCAACAAATATGCCTCCAAGTGGAGCATGGCGCCGGTCGTGTTCGCCAATGCGCAGGGCCAGAACACGGTGGTGCCGATGGGCCAGACCTTCAGCGTGTTCTTCTACCGCTCCGACCTCGTCAAGCCGGAGGAAGTGCCGAAGACGCTGGATGAGCTCGTGACCGTGAGCAAGAAGCTGCAGGCCGAGGGCAAGGTGAAGTTCGGCTATGTCGGCGGCATGTCGATGAACCACTCCTGGTTCAGTTGGTTCTGGTCGATGTGGGGCAACAATTGCGACGTGCTGATGCCGTTCTATGAGCGCGACAACAAGAAGCTCGCGGAAGCCGGCTGGAAGTCGAGCATGACCGAGCCCTGCATGCAGAAGACGGTCGAATACTGGTGGGATGCGATCAACACCCACAAGATCGTGCCGCGCGGCATGCCGGCCTACGACCGCAACGAAGCCAACGCCATCTTCATGGCCGGCGACGCCGCCTTCACCGTGGCGGACACGCTGTGGTGGGGCACCTTCAACGATCCCAACAAGTCGAAAATCGCCGGCAAGATCGCCGCCGCGCGCTTTCCGCTTGGGCCGGACCGCAAGAAGCCGTTTGCCTGGGACGACATCTGGGGCTGGGCGATTCCGAAATCGATTCCGGAAGAGCGCAAGAAGCTCG
>DATEJC010000163.1:0-5026 GCA_035278345.1 Bradyrhizobium sp.
AGATGGGTGAAGCCGGGCATGACCGTTCCGGCATGCTCCAGTGCGCGCGTCACCAGCGCGTGCTGGAAGGCGGCAAGCGCGGCATCGGTCTCGTCGATGACATCGCGGACATAGAGGCGGAAGTCGGTCGCGACCTGGTCGTTGCGCGAGCGCGCGGTGTGCAGCCGGCCCGCGGCGGGGCCGATCAATTCCGACAGCCGGCTCTCGACATTCATGTGAATGTCCTCGAGCGCGCGCTTGAAATCGAAATCGCCCTTGCTGATCTCGGCCAGGATGGTGTCGAGGCCCTTGGCGATGTTCTTCGCATCGCTTGCGGTGATGATGCCCTGCTCGGCCAGCATGGCGGCATGCGCCTTGGACGCGGCGATGTCCTGGGCATACATATGGCGATCGACGTCAATGGAGACGTTGATTTCCTCCATGATCGCGTCGGGGCGCTCGGAGAACCGGCCGCCCCACATCTTGTTGCTCATGACCTCACTCGTCGCTTGATCGTGACCTCGATAGACCTTGCCAAAACCGGCCCGGCGCGCGAAACGCCGGGCGACTTTCGCGCGTAATAGCTCTGCATAGCCGCATCTGCCCAGGGAAGACAAACGATATGCCGGAAAACCCCTCGCCCCTCCCTGCCCCGATGCGCCGGCTGCCGGTCGCGATCGGCGCGGTCGTGGCCGGCGCCCTGATCGGGCTTGGCGGATATTATGGCCTCGGCCTGAAACGAGGCCCTGCGGGCGACGTGGCCTGTACGGCGGCGGTCGAGACGGCCAAACGGATCGGCCCGCTGGCCCATGGCGAGGTGGCCGCGGTGACCATGGCCGCTACGCCGCTGCGCCTGCCGGACCTCGCCTTCGAGGACGCCGAGGGCAAGCCCAGGAAGCTGTCGGACTGGCGCGGCAAGACCGTGCTGTTGAACTTGTGGGCGACCTGGTGCGTGCCCTGCCGGAAGGAGATGCCCGCGCTGGACGAGCTGCAGGGCAAGCTGGGGGGCAAGGATTTCGAGGTGGTCGCGGTCAATATCGACACCCGCGATGCCGAGAAGCCCAAAAACTTCCTGAAAGAGGCCAATCTGACCCGGCTCGGTTATTTCACCGACCAGAAAGCCAAGGTTTTTCAGGATCTTAAAAGCATAGGCCGGGCGCTGGGCATGCCGACTTCGGTGCTGGTCGATGCCCAAGGCTGCGAGATCGGCACCATCGCCGGCCCCGCCGAATGGGCGAGCGAGGACGCCGTAAAGCTGATCAAGGCAGCGGTGAAGCCGGCGGCGGCGGGGTCTTAGTTTTCCGCATGATCTTGATCGGAAAACCGGTACCCACTTTTCCGGATCAGGCTAAGCGAACTTGTCGAGGGAGCCGCCGACGCCGGGTGCAAGATTGGCCTGTGAGGGCTGGCCAAGCAGGGTCTGGACCGCGAATTTCTCAGCGTCCGCATTGTTCTTCATGATGGAAGCGGCGATCTGCCCCTGAACGTTGCCGGCCTGCATCGCAAGCAGGCTCGAAACCATGGCCATCATTTCCATACGCGGTACCCCTTGGTCTTGCGCGGCACCATAGGCGGGCAAGGGTTAACGATGTGCGAACTCGCGTCCCGGCGGTGGGCACGCCTCGCTTTGCCACCCTACGGCGGCTTGTTGATGGCTGAGATCAGCGCGTCGGAACCGGTTTGTCGCCGCGGTAGTCGTAGAAGCCGCGCTGCGTCTTGCGGCCGAGCCAGCCGGCCTCGACGTATTTCACCAGCAGCGGGCACGGGCGGTACTTGGAGTCGGCGAGCCCCTCATGCAGCACCTGCATTATGGAGAGACACGTATCGAGGCCGATGAAATCGGCAAGCTCCAGCGGGCCCATCGGATGATGGGCGCCGAGCTTCATGGCGGCGTCGATGGCCTCGACGTTGCCGACGCCCTCATAGAGCGTGTAGATCGCCTCGTTGATCATCGGCATCAGCACGCGGTTGACGATGAAGGCCGGGAAATCCTCCGACACCGCGACCTGCTTGCCGAGCTTGGTGACGAAGGCCTTGGCGGTCTCGAACGTCTCGTCATTGGTGGCGATGCCGCGGATCAGCTCGACCAGCTCCATGACCGGCACCGGATTCATGAAGTGAATGCCGATGAAGCGCTCGGGGCGGTCGGTGGCAGCGGCAAGGCGCGTGATCGAGATCGAGGAAGTGTCGGAGGCGACGATCGCCTCGGGCTTCAGCACAGCGCAAACGTCGTGGAATATCTTGCGTTTGACCTCTTCCTTCTCCATCGCGGTCTCGATGACGAGATCGCAATCGGCGAAGCCTTCCATGGAATCGGCGGGCGTGATGCGGGCCAGCGCCGACTTGCGCGTGTCTTCGGTGATCGTGCCCTTGGCGACCTGGCGCTGCAGATGGCCGTTGATGGTGGCGAGCGCGGATTTGACACGGTCGGCGGAGACGTCGCTGAGCACCACGTCGAAACCGGCCACCGCCGCGACATGCGCAATGCCGTGGCCCATCTGGCCCGAGCCGATCACGCCGACTTTCCTGACTGTCACCGTCATCTCATCCACCGGATCTTTTGCCGGAACGGCGCGCGGAACGCTGCGGCCTTCCATCCCCTAAAATAAACACCGGCCGGATGTTCGTCATCCGGCCGGTGCAATCATCGTTACTTTCCGAGCTTGGCAAGCTCGCCGGTGAGTTCCGGAACCGCCTGGTAGAGGTCGGCGACCAGGCCGTAATCGGCGACCTGGAAGATCGGCGCGTCTTCGTCCTTGTTGATCGCGACGATTACCTTGGAGTCCTTCATGCCGGCCAGATGCTGGATCGCGCCGGAAATGCCGATCGCGATATAGAGCTCCGGCGCCACCACCTTGCCGGTCTGGCCGACCTGCCAGTCGTTGGGCGCATAGCCCGCGTCGACCGCGGCGCGCGAGGCGCCGACGCCGGCCCCCAGCTTGTCGGCGAGCGGCTCGATATACTTGGCAAAATTCTCGCGGCTCTGCATGGCGCGGCCGCCGGAGACGATGATCTTCGCCGAAGTCAGCTCGGGGCGGTCGCTCTTGGCGACTTCCTCGCCGACGAACGACGAGAGACCCGGATCGGCTGCGGCCGCCGCGTTCTCCACCGAGGCGCTGCCGCCCTCGCCGGTCGCGGCGAAGGTGGAGGTGCGCACGGTGATGACCTTCTTGGCATCCTTCGACTTCACGGTCTGGATCGCGTTGCCGGCATAGATCGGCCGCTCGAACGTGTCGGGCGCGACGACCTTGATGATCTCGGAGACCTGCATGACGTCGAGCAGCGCTGCAACGCGCGGCATCACGTTCTTGAAACGTGAGGTCGCGGGCGCAACGAAGGCATCATAGTTGCCCGCAAGCGCGACGATCAGCGCGGCCAAGGGCTCGGCGAGATCATGGGCATAAGCGTCGCCCTCGGCGAGCAGCACCTTCTTGACGCCATTGAGCTTGGCGGCGGCTTCCGCTGCGCCCTTGGCGTTGGCACCGCCGGCAACCAGCACATGCACGTCGCCGCCGAGCTGGGAGGCTGCAGTCAGAGCCTTGTTGGTGGCGTCCTTGAGGGCGCCGGCTTCGTGTTCGGCAATCAACAGCGTAGTCATCAGAGAACCCCGGCTTCGGTCTTCAGCTTGGAGACGAGTTCGGCGACGTCCTTCACCTTGACGCCTGCCTTGCGACCCGCCGGTTCGGTAGTCTTGAGAACTTCGAGATGCGGCGTGAGGTCGACGCCGTAATCGGCGGCAGACTTGTCGTCGATCGGCTTCTTCTTCGCCTTCATGATGTTGGGCAGCGAGGCATAGCGCGGCTCGTTGAGGCGAAGATCCGTGGTGACGATCGCCGGCCCCTTGAGCTTGACGGTCTGCAGACCCCCGTCGACTTCGCGGGTGACCTTGAAGTCGCTGCCTTCAACCTCGAGCTTGGAGGCGAAGGTCGCCTGCGACCAGCCGAGCAGCGCGGCCAGCATCTGGCCGGTCTGGTTGGAATCGTCGTCGATCGCTTGCTTGCCAAGAATGACAAGGCCCGGCTTCTCCGCATCGACCACCGACTTGAGGATCTTGGCAACCGCGAGCGGCTCCACATTGCCGTCGGCCTTCACCAGGATGCCGCGGTCGGCGCCCATGGCGAGACCCGTGCGAATGGTTTCCGAGGCCTGCTGCGGTCCGATCGAGACCACCACCACTTCGGTGGCCTTGCCCGCTTCCTTCAGGCGCAGCGCCTCCTCGACGGCGATTTCGTCGAACGGATTCATCGACATCTTGACGTTAGCGAGCTCGACGCCCGATCCATCGCCCTTGACCCGGACCTTGACGTTGAAGTCGACGACCCGCTTTACCGCAACAAGAACCTTCATCGATCCTCTTTCGCTTGAAATTTTGGGGTTTCGGTTGGTTGGCGCGGAACCTAGAGCGCCGGTCCCCCCCGGTCAACGCGTGAAAGGCCAAAAATTGGCCCGGAAAGCAAGCCCGAAAGACCGTCCCTAGCGGTTCTGGCCGGGCACCCAGAGCACGTCGCCCGCACCATTATTATTGGCTGCGCGGCTTGCCACAAACAGGAAGTCCGACAGGCGGTTCATAAATTGTATGGCAGCCTCGCTGACGGGCTCGTCCGGCTTGGCGGCAAGTTCCACCATGACCCGCTCCGCCCGACGGCAAACGGTGCGGGCGACATGCAGGTATGCGGCTGCCGGCGTGCCCCCCGGCAGGATAAAGGAGGTCAGCGGCGCCAGCTTTTCATTGAGAGCGTCGATGTCGCGTTCCAGCCGCTCGACCTGGCTCGACAGCACACGCAGGCGCTCAGCCTTGCCCTCGCGCTGGGGCACCGCGAGATCGGCGCCGAGATCGAAGAGGTCGTTCTGGATCAAGCCAAGCATGCGGTCGAGCTCGGGCAGGTCGGCCAGATGCAGCCGCGCCACGCCGATGGCGGCATTGGTTTCGTCGACCGTGCCATAGGCTTCCACGCGCAGATCGTATTTCGGCCGGCGCTCGCCGCTGCCAAGCGCCGTGGTGCCGTCATCGCCGGTGCGGGTGTAGATGCGGTTGAGCACGACCATC
>DATEJC010000164.1:0-5776 GCA_035278345.1 Bradyrhizobium sp.
TCGCCGCGATGGTCGGCGCACTGACGCTCGCGCGCGCCGTCTCGGACCGCAGCGCGTCGGACGCCATCCTCACGGCCGTGCGCGGCGCCATGCAACCGGCCGAACCGGAGGCCTGACGCCCGTCACCGGCCGCGCCGTTCCACCGCCGCGCCGCCGAACACGAGCTGCTGCACGAGGGGCCGTTCGGTAAAGCGTTGCGGGAAGATGGGCGCCGGCCGGCTGGCCGCATCCAGGCGCGCCACGTGGTCCGGATCCAGTTTCACGTCCAGCGCGCCCAGGTTGTCCTGGGCCTGCGCGAGCGTGCGCGCGCCGATGACGGGTGCCGTCACTGCGGGATTCAGCAGAGTCCACACGAGCGCCACCTGCGCCGCGCTGGCGCCGGTCTCGCGCGCCACGGCCTTCACTTCCTCCGCGATGCGCAGCGACGCCGCGTTCAGCAAGCCCGTCGATGCGATCACGCCCTTGCGCGTGTCCGCCACGCCGGGCGCGTCGTTGGTGGCGAGGTCGGACGTCCCGTACTTGCCGCTCAGGAGACCGCCGCCCAGCGGCGACCACGGCATCACGCCGAGCCCCAGCGCGCGCGCCATCGGCATCAATTCGTGTTCGACGCTGCGCTCGACGAGGCTGTATTCGATCTGCAGCGCGACGAACCGCGACCAGCCGCGCAGGTCGGCGATCGTCTGCAGCTGCGCCGCGCGCCATGCGGGCGTGTTGCAGATGCCCAGGTACAGCACCTTCCCGGCCCGCACCAGGTCGTCGAGGGCGCGCAGGACTTCGTCCGGCGGCGTCGTGTCGTCCCATGCATGCAGGTGCAGCAGTTCGATGCGGTCGGTGCCGAGCTGGCGCAGGCTCTGCTCGACGGAGCGCACGAGATTCATGCGGTGGTTGCCGCCCGAATTCGGATCGCCCGGATCGCGCGCCATCGTGAACTTGGTCGACAGGACGATGCGGTCGCGCCGCCCTTCCATCAGCCTGCCGAGGATGCGCTCGGACGCGCCGTTCGTGTAGTTGACGGCCGTGTCGACGAAGTTGCCGCCGCGGTCGACGTAGGCATCGAAGATGTCCCGGGCCTCGGATTCGTCGGCGCCCCAGCCCCAGTCCTGGCCGAAGGTCATCGTGCCGAGCGCCAGCGGCGAGACGCGCAGGCCGGAGCGGCCCAGCAGGCGGTATTGATCGAGTGCGGTCATGGTGATCTCCTGTGCGGTTGAAAGTGGGCACAGTGTCGGGCCGCACAGCCGATCGGCGGTAGCGCAAACGTCGCACATGCTTGCACGATCGTCCGGAGGCGCGCACGCACGTCACCGTCCCTGCTATCCTTGCCGGCATGGATACGCTCGTCCTCTTTGCCGCCGCCATCGCCCGCCACGCTCCCGTGGACGGCATTCACGACACGCTTCTCCCGGGCGTGCGCCTTATCCGATCGTCCAGCCCGACGATGCCCATGCCCGTGCTGTACGAACGGACACTGTGCCTCGTCGCGCAGGGCCGCAAGCGCGCGGTGCTCGGCACGACGGCGTTCGTGTACGACCCCGCGTACTACCTCGTCGCCTCCGTCGAACTGCCCGTGACGGGCGCCGTGATCGAGGCGTCGCCGGAGCGGCCGTATCTGTGCCTGAGTCTCGACCTGGACATGGTGGTGCTGGGTGACCTGGCGTTGCGGCATCCTCCCGCCGATGAGGATGGTGGAGAAGACATGGGCATGGCGCTGAACCGGACGACGCCCGAGCTGCTCGACGCGGCGCTGCGCCTGACGCGGTTGCTCGACACGCCGGCCGACATCGACGCGCTGGCGCCGCTCGTCACGCGCGAGATCCTGTACCGGTTATTGACGGGCGCCGGCAACCGCATCGTGCGCCGCATGGCGCGGGGCGACAGCCGCCAGAACCAGATTGCGCGCGCCATCGTCTGGCTGCGCGCGCACTACGCGCGCGACTGCCGCATCGACGAGATGGCCGACGTGGCGCGCATGAGCCGGTCGACCTTTCACGCGCATTTCAAGGCGGTGACGGCGATGAGTCCTCTCGAATTCCGCATGCAGCTGCGCATGCAGGAGGCGAGGCGGCTGATGGTCGCCGAGGGGATGGATGCGGCCAGTGCGGGGTATCGCGTGGGGTATGAGAGTCCGTCGCAGTTCAGCCGGGATTATGCGCGGTTGTTTGGGGTGCCGCCGGGCAGGGATGCGGGCAGGTTGCGAGAGGCTGCGGGGGCGGCGCACTGAGGCCGGATCGGCGTTCCCACTGCGAAGACGCAGACCTGATTGCAGGGTGCGAAATCGACATGCGGACCTAATAGCGTTTGTAAAAGGGCCAGCTGAAAGGATCCACTCCCTCATTTACCTCGTCAAAATTTTCGCATTCGACTTCAAACTGATTTCCTTCAGGATCCGATAGCAGTGCGTAGTAGCCGCCAGGGTGCGATATCACGGACTCAAAGACAGCGCCCCGCGACATCAGCTTGTCGCAGTACGACATAAAATTACTGTGGAGCAAAAAGCTAAAAATGGGAAAATGCCGGCGTGGTGGGCTTGTTTCCCGTGACGCCGCATCGACTATTAGGAGCTTCAGAGCAACATCGCGCGCGCCATTAGGCAAAAAGAACAAGTCTTCCTGCAGTTCGAACTGAAGCACATCCTTGTAGTATCGCTCGACCTTTTCGTAATCGGCCACAGGAATGATGATTTTTACTGGAGCCCTCATGAGGAACGCGCTTTCGATTCTGTCGTAGAACTCTTCCGAGGCCGTTCGCATCGACGAGATGGCTTAGTTGCCTGCATGTGGCGCTCTATCCTTCACGTGCACTTCAGTATGGAGCATTGCTCTTGCGCTTGGACCCGCGCGTCCCGGCCTTCACCCATCCGTTAGTGCACTCATCGTTCAGCTGCTTTCCCTACCGCAATTCCATGACAGGACCGACTCGATCTTTCGAGAATAGTTGCGTCTGCTCGTCCGAAGCGGGCTCTAAGCCGCCGAAGAAATTGGCGATGCGATATTTGACACTGAACCCTTTAGCCCAACGATAAAGCTCTTCAGATGTCGATATACCTGCTTTCTTGCAATCCAAACTTGAAAAAAGCAATGAGACATCGCTGATGTCATCATAATGAATTATACGCAACGTTACACACTCAACTAATTTCTCACCGACACTCAGTTGTTTGAGATTAGCGGTGCACGCAACGTCTTCATCGCCAGCTGCGATTTTCGATAAGTAGGCCGAGTCGAGAACAGAATCCAGTCGCAAGGGTACGCCGTCACGTACCACTTCGCTGACGTTGTTCTTTTCACGCACGCATTCGATAACCATTGCCGCGAGATGACTGGGCGAAACCTCTTCGAAAACAAATTCCAATAGCCCGTTCATTAGTCAATGAATCCTTTAAAGGTCTTATCTTGATTCAAACGTACTCCACGACCATCAGGCAAACGCTTTTCCAGAAAGACCAGATTCCCATCCGCTATCGGTGAAAAGTCACCGGGAGCCCGAATGATATCCTTCAGGTGGGACATGCCTTGCTCGTTCCAAGTGGTCATTTTTCCTTTAATCTTCCCCCATACCTCGGCCCCAGAAACAGACGGATTGCTAAACGTAACAGGTCTTCCGCTATGTTTAGCAAGCGCATGCCCGACGATAGTCGATCCTTTATAGGGCACTTGTGCAGATGACAGAACTGTCTTGGTCTCAGATAGGGTAAGACCCCATGAGGCTGGCGTCGCGATCTTATTCGCCCCTTCCGCATTGCCACTTTTACATGGACTCAGTCCTGCCGGATCCACCCAGCCAACCGGGTTAGACGCATAACCATAACCATTTGTACCGCCAGCTAGGCCAATCGGATCAATCGAAACAAACCGCCCAATATCCGGATCATAGTAACGGAACCGGTTGTAATGCAATCCGCTTTCGTTATCGTGATACTGCCCTTGAAACCGAACAGGCTGCACCTCCCCGATCTCATCGGGCAATACGACGACCGGCACCTCCTCCTCCTGCACAACCTCGAGCACATTCCCCCAAGCTCGATGCCGCGCAGCCCACACAACGCGCCCATCCGCATCGGTCAACTCCCGCGGCGTCCCCAAATGGTCCGTATGCAAATGCCGCATCTCGGCCCGCTCCGCGCCATCCGCACCTGCCACTGAATCCAGCCGCGCCAACGGCACAAACGCATCCTCGCCATACACATACGTCCGCGCATGACTCCCGCGCTGCTCGCACAGCAACCGGTTGCCATCCCAGACAAAGCGGGTCACACCAAACGCATCACGCTTCGCAATCCGCCGCCCGAACGGATCGTAGGCATAGCTGACAGTCTGCGCGCTATCGGTCGGCCCGCGCGCCACCACGCTACGCACCAGCTGATGCCCAGGATTCCACTCGAACCGCATCCGCGTATGCCTGCCGATCAGCTTCTCGACGACATTGCCATGCGCATCGTAGTCGTAACGCTTGTCCTCGTACACGCGAATACGGTTACCTTCGACGCGGCCAACCGGCGCCACGGTGGCATCGAGCAGGTTATGCGCGGGGTCAAACGCAAACCGCTCACTCAACTGCGGCTGCACGGCCGATAAAATGCGACCGATCGGATCGTAGCTGTAGCGTGTCACACCATTGCGCTGATCGTCGATCGACACGAGATTGCCCACCTCGTCGTACTCGTACTGCCGCGCGATGACGGTCGACGCGCCCTCGCCCGCCGTCTGCGACAACAGCCGCCCCACCGGGTCATACCGGAACTGGCTGACGAGCGCCCCCTGCGTACGGGCGATCATGCGGTGCGCCCGGTCCCGTTCGATATCGGTGATGACCTCGCCGTCCAGGTTAACCTGGTGCAGGTGACCCGAGCCATAGTACAGGTTGTTCAGGATGCGGCCATCCGGCAGCGTCGTCCGCACCCGGTTGCCCAGCTCGTCGTATTCATGACGCAGCACGGTCGACGTACCCGAGGCATCCGTCTGCTCCATCACCAGCTGACCGATAGCGTCATACGCCATGCTGACAACGGCATCCGCATTGATCGCCTGCGTCATGCGCCCCAGCGCGTCGTAGGCGAAGCGCAACCGCATCTGCTGCGCCTGCGCCGCCCCCGTCACGCGCGAGATCACCTTTTCCGTCAACTGGCCCAGCGCATCGCGCACATACGTCGTCGCAATAGGCGTGGTCTCCATGCGCGGTGCGCAGCCCAGTTCCTCCTTGCCGACGATGAGCCCGCTGTCGTCGTAGCGGTAACGCGTCACGCGCGCATCGAAGCTCGTTTCTTCGGCGAGGCGGTCCAGCGTGTCGTAAACAAACCGGTGCACGTCGCCGTTTTCATTGATCAGTTCCGCGATCCGGCGCGCCGTGTCGTAGCGGTATTCCAGCACGCCGCCGCGCGCGTCGATGCGTTTCAGCGGCTTGCCGTCGCGATCGAGTTCGTAGGCGGTGCGGTGGCCCGCGGCGTCGACGTGGGCGACGAGGCGGCCCAGCCGGTCGTATTCGTAGCGCTCCGTGGTCCGGTCGGCATGCGTCACGGCGTGCAGGCGGCCGAGCGCGTCGTAGGCGTAGGTGCTCGCATCGCCGTTCGGGTCGAGCGCGCGCACGAGGCGCCCCTGGTCGTCGTAATCGAAACTGCTCGTGCTGCCCGAGCAGTCCGTGTAGCGGATCAGCTGCCCGGCGCGTCCACCGACGGAGTCGAGTTCGTTACGCGGCTCGGCGGATCCCCGTGTGCACACCGAGGGTCTCGTCGCCCTCAGCGCGGTCATGGGTGAGGTAACCGAACAGCGCACGCCAGGCAACG